>NZ_JBPXMQ020000004.1:0-278623 GCF_053470405.2 Azospirillum mesophilum | reverse complement strand
CTATGAAGCCCGGATCGACGTCTCCAGCGGCATGATACAACTCGCCATGGCAAGCCTGCTACTCCGGCGTGTCTGCCACTGAACAGGTTGTCAAACGGACTCTGAGTCTTCGCCAGCCTGAGGGTCACGGCGCCCGGCCGAAAGCCGCGACCTCGGCCTGGAAACCGTCCAGGAAGTCCTGGGCGAGGGTGGAGAGCGACCGCTGGGCCGAGCGCAGCACGGCCATCTCCACCTGGATGCGCGGCTCGAAGGGGCGGACGACCGCGCCGAAGCCGGCGTATTCCTCCGCCGTGAAGGGATCGACGATGGCGACGCCGGCCCCGGCGGCGACCATGGCGCAGGCAATCATCGTCAGCTGCGTTTCGATGCGCAGCTTGCGGTTGACGCCCTGGTCGGCGAAGACCGCGTCGATCCGGTAGCGCAGCAGCGTCGATTGCCCCAGCGAGATGAAGTTCTCGCCCGCAAAGTCCTTCGGTTCCAGATGGCTCTTCTCGGCCAGCGGGTGATGGCTGGGCACGACGGCGACGGCCGGGACGGGCGGCAGCTTCTCGCTCAGCACCGTTCCGTGCTCCACCGGCGTCTGCCCGAAGCCCAGTTCGCACTGCCCCGCCGCCACCCAATCCAGCACCTGGGTCGAGCTGCTGCCCCACAGCGACACGTCCACGCGCGGGCGCTGGTCCAGGAAGCGGGCCACGAAGCGCGGCAGGAATCCGATCGCGAGCGCCGGCATGGCGGCGACGCGCAGGGTGCCCGACCGGCGCGCCTGCAGGTCGCGCGCCGCCTGCTCGATCCGCTCCAGCCCGACGAAGGAGCGTTCCACCTCCTGATAGAGCGCCAGCGCCTCGCTGGTCGGGGTGATCCGCGACCCGCGCCGTTCGAACAGGGTCAGCTTCACCGCGTATTGAAGATCGGCGATCAGGCGGCTGACCGCCGGCTGCGAGATGTTCAGCAGCTCGGCGGCCGAGGTGATGCCGCCGGTCAGGATGACGGCGCGGAAGGCTTCGATCTGGCGGGGGTTGAGCACGCGGCGGTCCGTCCGGAATGGGTCTTGCGCGTTGCAGCATAACATTTCGGCATGGAATCCCCCAGCAATTCGATTTGACGATTATATGTTGGGAAGGCGACCCTCTCGGGGTGCGACAAAACGCGCACCGCTGGATGCGCACCGCGCATCCGACCAAAAAACAGGAGAGGGACAGATGCGGGCTTTCGTCTACGGCTTGATGGCAACCGCCGCGCTGTGGTGCGGGACGGCGCAGGCGCAGCAGAAGACGCTCTACGTGGCCGCCTACGGCGGTTCCTTCGAGCAGGTCATGCGCAAGGACGTCATCCCCGCCTTCGAGCAGAAGACCGGCGTGAAGGTCGAGTATGTCGCCGGCAACTCCACCGACAACCTCGCCAAGCTCCAGGCCCAGAAGGGCAACCAGCAGATCGACGTGGCGATCCTGGACGACGGCCCGATGTATCAGGCGGTGGCGCTCGGCTTCTGTTCCGATCTGGCGAAGGCGCCCGTCTACGGCGATCTTTACGATCTGGCCAGGATTCCGTCCAACAAGGCTGTGAACTTCGGCGCCGTCGGCACCGGCATCGTTTACAACAAGAAGGTCTTCGAGGAGAAGAACTGGCCGGCCCCGGCCTCCTGGAACGACATCGAGGACGCCAAGTACAAGAAGAAGCTGGTCATCCCGCCGATCAACAACTCCTACGGCCTGCACGCCCTGGTCATGATGGCGCGCCTGCACGGCGGCAGCGAGAAGAACATCGACCCGGGCTTCAAGGAATTCCGCGACAAGATCAACCCGAACGTCCTGGCCTACGAACCGTCGCCCGGCAAGATGACGGAGCTGTTCCAGAGCGGTCAGGCCGACATCGCCGTCTGGGGCTCGGGCCGGGCCAAGGCGCTGGCCGACACCGGCTTCCCGGCCGCCTTCGTCTATCCGAAGGAGGGCGGCATCGTGCTCGCCTCCGCGGCCTGCGCGATCAACGGCAGCAAGCAGTCGGCCGAGGCCCAGCAGTTCATCCAGCACCTGCTGATGCCGGAAGCGCAGAAGGCGCTGGCCGTCAGCGCAGGCTTCGGCCCGGTGAACAAGACCGTGGAACTGACCCCGGACCAGCAGGTCGGCATCCCCTACGGGCCGGAGCAGATGAACAAGCTGCTGGTCGTCGATTGGGACACCATCAACGCCAACCGCGAGGCCTGGAACAAGCGCTGGACCCGCGAAATCGAGCGCTGACCGCCCGGTTCCCCTCTCCCATCGACGATAGGAGAGGGGGAGAGCAACCGCGCCCTCGCGGAAATGATGGCGCACGGACGTGGAGACGGAACCATGGCCTACCTTGTCCTCGACAACCTGACCAAGCGGTTCGGCCCCTGGCTCGCCGTGGACGGCCTGTCGCTGACGGTCGAGAAGGGGGAGCTGATCTCGCTGCTCGGCCCGTCGGGCTGCGGCAAGACCACCACCCTTCAGATGATCGCCGGCTTCCTTGACCCGACCGGCGGGCGCATCACGCTGGACGGGGCCGACCTGCTGGCGAAGAAGCCCAACGAGCGCGGGCTGGGCATCGTGTTCCAGAGCTACGCGCTGTTCCCCCACATGACGGCGGCGGAAAACGTCGCCTTCGGGCTGGAGATGCGCGGCGTTCCCCGCGCCGACCGCGACCGCATGGTGAAGGATGCGCTTCAGCTCGTCGGGCTCGGCGCCTTCGGCGACCGCTATCCCCGGCGCATGTCCGGCGGCCAGCAGCAGCGCGTGGCGCTGGCCCGCGCCATGGTCATCAAGCCGAGCCTGCTGCTGCTCGACGAACCGCTGTCCAACCTCGACGCCAAGATGCGCGAGGAAATGCAGATCGAACTGCGCCGCATCCAGCGCACCGTCGGCACCACCATGATCCTGGTCACCCACGATCAGGCGGAGGCCATGGCCCTGTCCGACCGCGTGGTGGTCATGAACAAGGGCCGGGTCGAGCAGGTTGCCGCCCCGCAGGAGGCCTACGACCGCCCGGCCAGCGCCTTCGTCGCCAACTTCCTCGGCCGCACGAACCTGCTCCAGGGCGTGGTCAGGCAGGAGGGAGGCGCGCGGCGCATCGACGTGGCCGGCGCCGTCTGGCCGGTCGTCGAGGAGGTGCCCGCCGGCCCCGGCGTGATGACCGTCCGCCCCGAAAAGGTTTCCTTCGTCGGCGAGGCCGGCGTCCCCGGCACGGTGCAGGCCCGCGTCTTCCAGGGCACCCAGTGGCTGTTCGAGGTGGAAACGCCCGCCGGTCAAATGATGGTGATCCGCCAGAACGACGGGCAGACCCTGCCGCAGGAGAACGAGCGCGTGATGGTCGGCTGGCGCCCCGAGGACATGCGGGTGATGGCCGGTCAGGCCGGCGCGTCATGACCGCCGTACCGAACGACGACATGATGACCGACACGACCTCCCCCGCCGCCGCTGCCGCCCCGCCCGCCCCGTCCACGACGGAACGCCCGTCGCCGGTGCCCTATCTGCTGAGCCTGCCGGCGCTGGCGCTGTTCGCGGTGCTGCTGCTGGTGCCGCTGGCGATGACGATGCTGCTGTCGCTGAACAGCTTCGGCTTCTACACCGGCATCCAGGACGTCTGGCAGTTCGGCAACTACATCGACGTCTTCACCGACAGCTATTTCCACGAGATCTTCCTGCGAACCTTCCGCATCGCGGTCGTCGTGACGCTGCTGTCCGCCGTTCTCGGCGCGCCGGAGGCCTACATCCTGCGCCGCATGACTTCCCCCTGGCGGGGCATCTGCCTGCTGATCGTGCTGGGGCCGCTGCTGATCTCCGTTGTGTCGCGCACGCTGGGCTGGGCGCTGCTGTTCGGCTCCACGGGCCTGATCAACCAGGGACTGATGGCGGTCGGGCTGATCGCGACGCCCATCGAGTTCATGTACACGGAAACCGGCGTGATCATCGCGCTGACCCACGTTCTGGTGCCCTTCATGGTGCTGTCGGTGTGGGCGTTGCTGCAGCGGCTCGACCCGCAGGTGGAGAACGCGGCCCTGTCGCTGGGCGCCAAGCCCTTCACGGTGCTGCGCCGCGTGGTGCTGCCGCAGGTCGTCCCCGGCATCCTGTCCGGCTCGATCATCGTCTTCGCGCTGGCGGCCAGCGCCTTCGCCACCCCGGCGATCATCGGCGGGCGGCGTCTGAAGGTCGCGGCGACGCTGGCCTACGACGAGTTCCTGAACACGCTGAACTGGCCGCTGGGCGCCACGGTCGCGATCCTGCTGCTGCTCGCCAACGTGGTCATCATCGTCGGCTGCAACCGGCTGATCGAGCGTCGCTACAAGCAGGTGTTCGAATGAACCGCAACGGCCCCCTCTCCCTCGTCTTCCACGTTCTGTTCCTGGGATTCCTGCTGGCGCCCATCCTGATCGTCTGCGCGGTCGCCTTCACGTCCGAAGGTTACCTGTCGCTGCCGACGCACGGCCTGTCGCTGCGCTGGTTCCGGGCCATCGCGGACAATCCGGAATTCGTGCGCGCCTTCCGGGACAGCCTTGTGGTCGGCGCCCTTTCCTCCACCTTCGCGGTCGCCTTCTCCATCCCGGCGGCGCTGGCCATCGCCCGCCACCGCTTTCCGGGGCGGGAGGCCGTCACGGCGCTGTTCCTGTCGCCGCTGATGGTGCCGCACATCGTGCTGGGCATCGCCTTCCTGCGCTTCTTCACGCAGATCGGGCTGGGCGGCACCTTCGCCGGGCTGGTGCTGAGCCACATCGTGATCATCCTGCCCTTCGCGCTGCGGCTGATCCTGGCGGCCTCCACCGGCATGGACCGCTCCATCGAGAACGCGGCGTCGTCGCTCGGCGCCTCGGCCTGGACGACCTTCCGCCGGGTGACGCTGCCGCTGATCCTGCCGGGTGTCGCGAGCGGCTGGGTGCTGGCCTTCATCAACAGCTTCGACGAGGTGACGATGACCGTCTTCATCGCCTCGCCGGAGACGACGACGCTGCCCGTGCGCCTCTTCCTCTACATCCAGGACAACATCGACCCGCTGGTGGCGGCCGTGTCGGCGGCGCTGATCTTCATGACGGTTGCCGCGATGCTGGTGCTGGACCGCCTGTACGGGCTTGAGCGGCTGCTGGTCGGCCGCGGACAGGAGTAAAGCCAACCATGACCGGACAACAGAGGCCCGAATACGACGTCGCCGTGGTGGGCGGCGGGCTCGTCGGGTCGGCGACCGCCTGGGGCCTCGCGCGGCTCGGGCAGAAGGTCGCGATTTTGGACGAGGGCGACATCGCCGTCCGCCCGTCGCGCGGCAACTTCGCCCTGGTCTGGGTGCAGGGCAAGGGGCTGGGCATGCCCGAATACGCGGGCTGGACCAAGCGCTCCTCCGACAGCTGGACGGAGTTCGCGTCCCTGCTGCGCGACCAGACGGGCATCGACGTGCGTTACGAGCGGCCCGGCGGCTTCATGCCCCTGCTGTCGGAGGCGGAGGTGGAGGCGCGCGCCGCCCAGCTCAGCCGCCTGCACAACCAGCCCTCCATGGTCCGCTACGACTACGAGATGCTGGACCACGCCGCCGTCGCGAAGGAGATGCCCTACATCGGCAAGGACGTGGTGGGGGCGAGCTATTGCCCGCTGGACGGCCACTGCAACTCCCTGAAGCTGCTGCGCGCGCTGCACACCGGGCTGAACCTCGCCGGGGCCGCCTACCTGCCGAACCATCGCGTGGAGCGGATCGAGCACCGCGACGGCGGCTTCCGGCTGCACACCGCCGCGGGCGAGCTGCGGACCGGCAAGATCGTGCTGGCCGCCGGGCACGACAGCGCGCGGCTGGCGCCCATGGTCGGGCTGTCAGCCCCCGTGCGGCCGGAGCGCGGCCATATCATCGTGACGGAGAAGACCGCCCCCTTCCTGAAATTCCCGGTCGGCTTCATCCGCCAGACCGACGAGGGCGGCGTGATGATCGGCGACAGCTTCGAGGACGCCGGCTTCGACACCGCGGTGCGCAACGGCGTGACCTCCACCATCGCGGAACGCGCGATGCGCATCTTCCCGCTGCTGGGCAAGCTGAACGTGGTGCGGACCTGGGCGGCGCTGCGCGTGCTGAGCCCCGACGGCTTCCCGATCTACGAACAGTCGGCGAGCGCGCCCGGCGCCTTCGTCGCCACCTGCCACAGCGGCGTGACCCTTGCCGCCAACCATGCCCTCGCGCTGGCGCCGCACATCGCGGCCGGCGGCCTGCCCGAGGAGTTCACCGTCTTCAGCGCCCGGAGGTTCGATGTTCCAAAGGCTGCCTAACGCGTCCGGCGAGCGCGTGTCCTTCACCATCGACGGACGCCCGGCCGAGGCGCTGTCCGGCGACAGCGTCGCCGCCGCCCTCTTCGCCAACGGGGTGCAGACCTGCCGCAACACGCCGGTGTCCGGTGCCCCGCGCGCGCCCTACTGCATGATGGGCGTGTGCTTCGACTGCCTGGTGACCATCGACGACGTGGGCAACCAGCAGGGCTGTCAGGTGCGCGTGCGCCCCGGCATGCGGGTCGAGACGCAGAACGGCAAGCGGGAGATCGCCCGATGACCAAGCCCTACGATCTTGCCGTGATCGGCGCCGGCCCGGCGGGCCTCGCCGCCGCGACGCTGGCCGCCAAGGGCGGTGTCTCCACGGTTCTGCTGGACGAGCAGCCCGCCCCCGGCGGCCAGATCTACCGCGCCATCACCAACACGCCGGTGCGCAACCCCAGCGTGCTCGGCTCCGACTACTGGCACGGCGCCGATCTGGTGGGGCCGTTCCGCGATAGCGGTGCGGACTACCTGCCCGGCTCGACGGTGTGGAGCGTCTCCCGCAGCCTGGAGATCGGCCTGTCGCGGGAGGGGGCGGCGCGCATCCTGCCGGCCCGCCACATCATCCTCGCCACCGGCGCGCTGGAGCGGCCCTTCGCCATTCCCGGCTGGACCCTGCCGGGCGTGATGGGCGCGGGGGCCGCGCAGATCCTGCTGAAGACCTCCGGCCTTGTCGCGTCGGGCAACGTGGTGCTGGCGGGGACGGGGCCGCTGCTGTGGCTGCTGGCGTGGCAGTATCTGCGGGCCGGGGCGCGCATCGACGCGATCCTCGACACCACCCCGCGCGAGAACTGGCGGCAGGCCATGCCGCACATGACGGCCTTCCTGCGCTCCGGCTACATCGGCAAGGGCCTGAAGCTGCTGCTGGAGGTCCGGCGCAAGGTCAAGGTGATCGACAACGTCACCAGCCTGCGGGCCGAGGGCGACGGGCGGGTTCAGTCGGTCGTCTACCGCCAGGGCGACGGGGCGGAGAAGCACAGCCCGGCGGAAACCCTGCTGCTGCACCACGGCGTGGTTCCCAACATCAACCTCGCCAATGCGATCGGCTGCGCCCAGCATTGGGACGAGACGCAGCGCTGCTGGATCCCGACCGTGGACGGCTGGGGCGCCACGACGGTGGAGGGCGTGTCGCTGGCCGGCGACGGTGCGGGGATCGGCGGCGCGCTGGCGGCGGAGCACCGGGGCCGGCTGGCCGCGCTGGACGCCCTGCACCGCCTGGGCCGCATCGACCGGGACCAGCGCGACCGCGACGCCGTTCCACACCGCGAGGCCCTGGACAAGGCGCAGCGCGGGCGCGTCTTCCTCGACACGCTCTACCGGCCGGGCAAGGACTTCCGCGTGCCGCAGGACGACACCATCGTCTGCCGCTGCGAGGAGGTGACCGCCGGGCAGGTGCGCGAGGCCGTGAGGCTGGGCGCCAGCGGGCCGAACCAGACCAAGTCCTTCCTGCGCTGCGGCATGGGTCCCTGCCAGGGCCGGCTGTGCGGTCCGACCGTGACGGAGGTGATCGCCGACGCGCGCGGAGTCTCCCCGGCGGAGGTCGGCTACTACCGCCTGCGCCCGCCGGTGAAGCCGATCACGCTGGCCGAGCTGGCCTCGCTCCCCAAGAGCGAGGACGAGGTCAACGCCGTGCTGCACCACTGACGGAGCCGCGCGATGTCTCAGCCGGACGTGATCGTCGTCGGGGGCGGCCTGCACGGCTGCTCCGCCGCCCTGCACTTGTCGATGCGCGGCGCCCGCGTGCTGGTGATCGAGAAGGACTACATCGGCCGTCACGCCTCCGGCGTGAACGCGGGCGGGGTGCGCCAGCTCGGCCGGCATGTGGCGGAGGTGCCGCTGTCCGTCGCGTCCATGGCGCTGTGGCACCGCATCGGGGAGCTGGTGGACGACGACTGCGGGTTCGAGTGCCACGGCCAGATCAAGGTCGCCGAGACCGATGCCGAGTTGGAGCAAGGCCGGGCGCGCGTCGCCCAGCTCAACGCGCTGGGCTTCATGCATGAGGAAGTGGTGGACCGGGCGGAACTGCGCCGTCTCGTCCCCGCGATCGCGGAGCATTGCGTGGGCGCGGTCGTGTCCCGCCGGGACGGGGCGGCCATCCCCTACCGCACCACCTTCGCCTTCAAGCGCAAGGCGGAAAGCCTCGGCGCGCGCTTCGCGGAGGGGGCGGCGGTGGTCCGCATCGCGCGCTCCGGCACCGGCTGGCGCCTCGAGACGGCGGACGGCGGGCGGCACGAGGCTCCGGTGCTGGTCAACTGCGCCGGGGCCTGGGCCGACCGCATCGCCGCCCAGCTTGGCGAACCGGTGCCGCTGGAGGCCATTGCGCCGATGCTGATGATCACGGCGCGCATGCCGCCCTTCCTCAAGCCCGTGGTCGGGGCGACCGGCCGCACGCTGTCCTTCAAGCAGTTCCCCAACGGGACGGTGCTGATCGGCGGCGGGCTGCTCGGCCGGGCGGTGCGCGACGAGAACCGGACGGAACTGGACTACGCCAAGCTGTCGGTCAACGCCCGCACGGTCTGGGACCTGTTCCCGATCATGCGCGGCGCCACCGTCGTCCGCGCCTGGGCGGGGATCGAGGCGCGCATGCCCGATGACATCCCGGTGATCGGCCCCAGCGGCACGGAATCCGGCGTCTTCCACGCCTTCGGCTTTTCAGCGCACGGCTTCCAGCTCGGCCCCATCGTCGGGCGGATCACCGCCGACCTCGTGACCGACGGCGCCACCGACCTGCCCATCGAGGCCTTTCGCATCCAGCGTTTCCGCCAAGCGGCGGTCGCCGCCTGACCAGACCCTTTTTCATCAGGAGACAAACCCGTGCCGATTCAGCGCTTCGATTGCGGCCCGCGCATGAGCGAGATGGTCATCCACAACGACACCGTTTATCTGTGCGGCCAGATCGCCGACTTCGACGTCATCGGCGAGGGCACGCTGGACGTGGAAACGCAGACCCGCGACGTGCTGCGCCAGATCGACGCCCTGCTGGCCCGCGCCGGCACGGACAAGAGCAAGCTCCTGACCGCCACCGTCTACCTCGCCGACATGGGCGGCTTCGCGGCTATGAACGCGGCTTGGGACACCTGGGTCGACCGCGCCAACCCGCCCACCCGCGCCACCGTCGAGGCCCGGCTTGCCGGCCCGGAGTACCGGGTCGAAATTCAGGTGATCGCCGCGCGGTAGGGCTTCCCCCAAATCTCTCTACCCTCCGGGGAGAGGGAGCTTTCACAACCACCACAATCCGGGAGCACACCATGAAACGTCTGGCCTTCGGCCTGGCGCTGAGCCTCCTTGCGTCCGTGACGGCCTTATCGGCCGCCCAGGCCGAGGGACCGCCCCTGCGCATCGCGACGGAGGGCGCCTATCCGCCCTTCAACCTGACCAAGCCGGACGGGCAGCTCGGCGGGCTGGAGGTGGAACTGGCGAACGCGCTGTGCGAGCGCATGAAGCGAAGCTGCACCATCGTCGCGCAGGACTGGGACGGCATCATTCCGGGCCTGCTCGCGCGCAAGTTCGACGCGATCATGGCGACCATGAACATCACGCCGGAGCGGGCGAAGACCATCGCTTTCTCCGCCCCCTACATGGTCGTGCCGGCCTATTTCGTGGCGGCGACCAACAGCGGCATCGACGGCACCGCCCAGACCCTGAAGAGCAAGAGCGTCGGCGCCCAGACCTCGACCACCCACTACCGCTACGTCGAAAAGCACTTCGGCAACGCCGTGTCGCTGAAGAGCTACGACACGGCCGGCAACCTGCTGGCCGACCTGAAAAGCGGGCGCATCGACGCCGCCATCACCACCGGCGCCACCGCGTCGGACTGGGTGAAGGCCGACGCGTCGAAGAGCCTTCAGCTGGTCGGCCAGCCGCTGGTCGATGCGGACGTGTTCGGTCCGGGCGTCGGCGTGGGCCTGCGCAAGGAGGACGCCGATCTGAAGAAGGCCTTCGACGCGGCCATCGCGTCGGTCATCCAGGACGGCACGCTCACCCGCATCGCGGCAAAGTACGTGGACTTCTCCGTCACCCCTTGAGCTTTACACTTTAAAAAACGGGAGAGACCTGTGGTTCAGCGCATCGAAAAGACCAAGATCATGCACCGCGTCGTGGTGCACAACGGCATCGCCTTCCTGGGCGGCATCATCGCCGACGACGTCAGCGTCGGCATGCAGGAGCAGACCGCCCAGATCTGCAAGAAACTGGACGCGGTGCTGGCCATGGCCGGCTCGGACAAGACGAAGCTGCTGTCCGCTCAGCTTTTCATCACCGACATGAAGGCGAAGGACGCCATGAATGCCGCGTGGCTGGAATGGCTGGACGGCAACGACCTGCCGGCCCGCGCCACCATCGGCGTGGCCGATCTGGGCGATCCGTCCATCCTGATCGAAGTGGTGGTGACGGCGGCCGTCTGACGGCTATGGTGGCGGGCTCCCGGTTTCGGGGGCCCGCCCGCGCCAGGGGCGGTGGTGACTTCAGAAGGGTTCAGGGATGCCGGTGACCATCGACGACATTCGCGCCGCCGCCGCGCGCATTTCCGGCCGCATCGGCCGCACGCCGTTCCTGCGCTCCGAGACGCTGTCGCTGATCACCGGCGCGGAGGTGTGGGTCAAGCTGGAGAATTTGCAGTTCACCGCCTCCTTCAAGGAGCGGGGCGCGGCCAACCGGCTGCTGCTCCTGTCGCCGGAGGAGCGGCGGGCCGGCGTCATCGCCATGTCCGCCGGCAACCACGCGCAGGCCGTGGCCTACCACGCCAAGAAGCTGGGCATCGCCGCGACCATCGTCATGCCGCGCTTCACGCCCTTCGTGAAGGTGAAGCGCACGCGCTATCACGGCGCCACCGTCATTCTGGAAGGCGACACGCTGGCGGAAGCCGCCGCCTTCGCCCATGAGCTTGCCCGGCGCGAAGGGCTGATCTTCGTGCATCCCTACGACGACGACGCGGTCATCGCCGGCCAGGGCACCGTCGTGCTGGAGATGCTGGAGGACGCGCCGGATCTGGATGTCCTCGCCTTCCCGGTCGGCGGCGGCGGGCTGGCCGCCGGGGCTGCGGTCGCGGCGCGGGCGCTCCGTCCGGAATTGGAAGTGGTTGGGGTGGAGGTGGAAACCTACCCGGCCGCGGCACAGCGCCTCGCCGGCCAGCCGGTTCAGGTCGGCGGCGCCACCGTGGCGGAGGGCATCGCCGTGCGCGACGTGGGCGAACGCCCGATGGACATCCTGCGCGAGCACGGCTGCACCGTGGAGATCGTGCCCGAAGCGATGATCGAACGCGCCATCGCCATGCTGATCGAGGTGGAAAAGACCGTCGCCGAAGGCGCCGGCGCCGCCGGCCTCGCCGCGCTGCTGACCCATCCGGAGCGGTTCCGCGGCAAGCGGGTCGGCCTGATCGTGTCCGGCGGCAACATCGACACGCGCACCCTGGCGAACGTCCTGATGCGCGGCTTCGCCCGCGACGGCCGGCTGCTGAACCTGGAGGTGGACGTGGCCGACCAGCCCGGCGCGCTGGCGCAGGTCACGCGCATCGTCGGCGAAAGCGGCGGCAACATCGTGGAGGTGCAGCACCAGCGGCTGTTCGGCGCCTTCTCCGTCAAGTCGGCCGAAGTCGCGCTGCTGATCGAGGTCGAGGACGAGGCGCACGGCGCCCGCGTCGTCACGGCCCTGCGGCAGGCCGGCCTCTCCGTGCGGAACGCCGGCGCGCCCGAGATCGCTCCGCCCTCCTCCGTCTGAGGGCTTTGGATGCACAGATTTCGCAAGCACGGTAAGTGGCTGATTAGCAATCAAAAGCCCCTCTCCCTTGAGGGGAGAGGGGTTGGGGTGAGGGTGGCAGCCGGCCTATGGCCGGCCGGATTTCTTCCCGCTCTTCGAGCGGTAATGACCCCTCATCCCAACCCTTCTCCCCCAAGGGGAGAAGGGCTTTTCGCATGTCAGGCGGATTGAAAATCCGCTGAGAGCCTTGGCGGACTCCCGCTCCCTCGCTCAATTGCATTCCCGTCAAAAGATCAGTGAATTTATCAACAATCCCCATAAATCCGATAGCCTATTGACAATCCAGCCGTGAGGCTTCCTGAATAGGTGGCCTGCGTTGTTATAAGGGCTCAAACAACGCACTCGGATTGTTCAATGCGCCGGAAAGGCGCGCTGGAGGGAAAAGAATGAGGACTGGAACGGGTTCGTGGCTGCGCCGGGCCGGCGTGGCGGGTGGCATGGCGCTGGCGTTGCTGTCGTTCGGCGCCTCGGCGGCCGAGAAGATCAAGCTCGGCGTCATGGGTGGTGCCGAGGAGCAGATCGCCGAGGTGGCGAAGAAGGTCGCGGCCAAGAACGGGCTGGACGTGGAGCTGATCACCTTCTCCGACTACGCCATCCCCAACGCCGCCCTGGATTCCGGCGATCTGGACGCGAACGCCTTCCAGCACAAGCCGTATCTGGACGCGCAGATCCAGGCGCGCGGCTATCACATCGTGCCCATCGGCTACACGATCGTCGAGCCGATGGGGCTTTATTCGCGCAAGGTGAAGAGCATCGCCGACCTGAAGCCCGGCGCCAAGATCGGCATCCCGAACGACCCGTCGAACGGCGGCCGCGCGCTGAACCTGCTGGCGGCGAACGGGCTTTTGAAGATCAAGGAGGGCAAGGGCCTGACGCCCAGCGTGCTCGACATCGCCGAGAACCCGCGCAAGCTGGATCTGGTGGAGATCGAGGCGCCGCAGCTGCCGCGCGCGCTCGACGACTTCGACGGTGCGGTGATCAACACCGACTTCGCCGTGAACAGCGGCCTCCACCCCGCCAAGGACGCCCTGATCCAGGAGCCGCGCCAGGGCAACCCCTACGGCAACTTCATCGCCGTGCGCGAGAAGGACAAGGACCGGCCGGTCTTCAAGACGCTGGTCAGCGCCTACCAGTCGCAGGAGGTGAAGGACTTTCTGGAGACGCAGTTCAAGGGCGCCATCCTGCCGGCTTGGTAAAACAGCCTTGCAAACAGGAAGCGCCCCCGGGTGCGGAACCCGGGGGCGTTTCTTTTTTCTTCCGTGGAGTGTGACCGGATCAGTCGGCGCCGGCACCGGCCGGGGTCGCGCCGATCATCGTGGGCTTGGCGCGCTGGCCCAGCACCAGGGCGACGACGGCGAAGGCGGTGAGGTCGAAGACCGAGAGGCAGGCGAACAGCGGCTCATACCCGATGGTGTTGGCGAGCTGGCCGATGATCAGGGAGAAGATCATGCCGCCGAGGTAGCCGGCCATGCCACCGAAGCCGGTCGCGGTGGCGACGTCCTGCTTCTCGAAGGTGTCGGTGACCAGGGCGTAGAGCAGGCTCGACAGGCACTGGTGGGCGAAGGCGCCCAGGGAGAACAGGAAGATCGCGGTGATCGGGCTGGCGGCGAAGCCGATCAGCGCCGGGCCGATCATGCACACCGCGCCGATGCCGACGCCGGCGATGCGCGAGTTGACCAGCGACATCTTGAAACGCTTCGCGAAGAACGGCGACAGGTAGCCCGACACGATGCAGCCCAGGTCGCCGAACAGGAAGGGCAGCCAGGCGAACAGGGCGAACTGCTTGATGTCCATGCCGCGCGTGCTGACCATGTACAGCGGGATCCAGAAGCTGAAGGTCTGCCACGCCGGCTCGGTCAGGAAGCGGGCGGCGGCGATCGCCCAGAACTTGCGCTGGACCAGCACCGCCTTCATCGACGGCTTGGGCAGCGGGACCTGCTCCTGGCCGTCGAGGATGTAGCTGTGCTCCTCCTTGGTCAGGCGCGGGTGGTTCTCCGGGTTGCGGTAGAGCGACACCCAGATCAGCGACATGGCGACGCCGAGCAGGCCGGTGACGATGAAGGCGGCCTGCCAGCTCCAGGTGACCGAGATCCAGATGACCAGCGGCGGGGCGACCATGGCGCCGACGGAGCTGCCGGTGTTGAACCAGCCCGTGGCGATGGAGCGCTCGCGCGCCGGGAACCACAGGGTCGAGGTCTTGACGCCCGACGGCATGGCCGCCGCTTCGCTGACGCCGAGCAGGCCGCGGAAGAAGGCCATCGACTGCCAGCCGCCGGCGAAGGCGTGCAGCGCCGCCGCGGTGCCCCACAGGAAGGCGAACATGAAGTAGCCGAACTTCAGGCCGATCAGGTCGGTGATGTAGCCGGCGATCGGCTGCATCAGGCTGTAGCAGAGCTGGAACGCGCTGACCACGAAGGAGTACTGCTCGGTCGAGAAGTGCAGCTGTTCCTTCAGCGTCGGCGCCAGGATGCCCAGCGTGTTGCGGTCGATGTAGTTGACGATGGTGCCGAGCATGACCAGGGCGAGGATTTGCCACCTCAAGCCGCGGATCTTCTTCATGTTGTCCTCACTTGGCTGCCGTTCGACAGCGCCATGATGCTCGCCGGCTGGCCCGGCAGGGGCTTTTCGGCGGATGTTGCGATGGTGTCCTGCGCCCATGATAGCGCTGCGATCGCCGTTGGCTCGTTATATTAATATATCAGTTAGCGACGCAAGCACGATTTCGGGTCACGGTGATGTTCGACCAAAATGTCGCATGCGAAGGAAGGCCGGGGGCCGGTGCGCCGGTCGGGACGCCCGCCCCCCGGCCCCCAGGATCAGGAAAATGGAGTCAGCGGGAGTGGACCAGCGCCACGGCCTTGCGGTCGGCCGCCTTGGCGGGAGCATCCCCTTCCTCCGACGGTTCCGCGTAGGCCCGGCCGTAGTAGCTGTCCAGCAGCAGCTGCCGGATTTCGGCGACCAGCGGGAAGCGCGGGTTGGCGCCCGTGCACTGGTCGTCGAAGGCGGCTTCCGCGATGGCGTCCAGCTTGGCCAGGAACTCCGCCTCCGGCACGCCGGCGGCCTGAATGGACGGCGGGATGTCGAGCGTGCTCTTCAACTCCTCCACCCAGGCGATCAGCTTCTCCACCCGCTCATGGTCGCGGTTGCCGCCGAGGCCGAGGTGTTTGGCAATCTCCGCGTAGCGGGCCACGCCCTTGGGCCGGTCGTACTGGCTGAAGGCGGTCTGCTTGGTCGGGATGTCGGCCGCGTTGTAGCGGATGACGTTGGCGATCATCAGCGCGTTGGCGAGGCCGTGCGCCAGATGGAACTCCGCCCCCAGCTTGTGCGCGATGGAGTGGCAGACGCCGAGGAAGGCGTTGGCGAAGGCGATGCCGGCGAGACTGGCGGCGCTGTGCACCTGCTCCCGCGCCTTCGGGTCTTTGGCGCCGTTGACGTAGGCCGAGGGCAGATGCTCCTTCAGCAGCTTCAGCGCCTGGAGCGCCTGCCCGTCGGTGTACTCGTTCGCCAGGACGGAGACGTAGGCCTCCAGCGCGTGGGTCACGGCGTCGATGCCGCCGGCCGCCGTCAGCGACTTCGGCATGTCCATGACGAGGTTGGCGTCGAGGATCGCCATGGTCGGCGTCAGTTCATAGTCGGCGATGGGGTACTTGATCCCCGTGCGCTCGTCGGTCACCACGGCGAAGGGCGTCACCTCCGACCCCGTGCCCGAGGTGGTCGGGACGGCGACGAACTGCGCCTTCACGCCCAGCTTGGGGAAGGTGTAGATGCGCTTGCGAATGTCCATGAAGCGCAGCGCCAGATCCTCGAACGCCACGTCCGGCGCCTCGTACATCACCCACATGATCTTGGCCGCGTCCATGGGCGATCCGCCGCCCAGCGCCAGGATCACGTCCGGCTGGAAGGCGTTGGCGAGCGCCAGGCTGCGCCGCACCACGGCCAGCGTCGGGTCGGCGCTCACCTCGAAGAAGGTCTCCACCGCCAGCCCCAGGGACTTCAGGATGCGCACCGTCTCGTCGACATGGCCGTTCTCGAACAGGAAGCGGTCGGTGACGATCAGGCAGCGCTTCTTGCCGCGCAGTTCCTCCAGCGCGAAGGGCAGGCAGCCGCGGCGGAAGTAGATGGACTTCGGCAGCTTGTGCCACAGCATGTTCTCGGCCCGCTTGGCGACGGTTTTGCGGTTCAGCAGATGCTGCGGCCCGACATTCTCCGAGATGGAGTTGCCGCCCCACGAGCCGCAGCCGAGCGTCAGCGACGGCGCCAGCCGGAAATTGTAGAGGTCGCCGATGCCGCCTTGGCTAGAAGGCGTGTTGATCAGGATGCGCGCCGTCTTCATGCGGTCGCCGAAGACCCGGATGCGCTCCGGCTGCTGGTCCTGGTCGGTGTAGAGCACCGACGTGTGGCCGATGCCGCCCAGCGCGACCAGCGCCGCCGCCTTGTCGCAGGCCTCCGTGAAGTCCTTGGCGCGGTAGAGCGCCAGCGTCGGCGACAGCTTCTCGTGCGCGAAGGCCTCGTCGTTGGTGACGTCGGTGACCTCCGCGATCAGCACCTTGGTGGTGACCGGCACGGCGATGCCGGCCATCTCCGCGATGGTCCGCGCCGACTGGCCGACGATGGCGGCGTTCAGGGCGCCGTCCTTCAGCAGCACCTTGCGCACCGCCGCCGTCTCCTCCGCCGACAGGATGTGGCCGCCGTGGTGGGCGAAGCGGTCGCGCACCGCGTCATAGACCGCGTCCACGACGATGGCCGACTGCTCCGACGCGCAGACCACGCCGTTGTCGAATGTCTTGGACATGAGGATGGAGGCGACGGCCCGCTTGATGTCGGCGAACTCGTCGATCACGGCCGGCGTGTTGCCCGCACCCACGCCAATGGCCGGCTTGCCCGACGAATAGGCCGCCCGCACCATGCCCGGCCCGCCGGTGGCGAGGATCAGGTTGATGTCCGGGTGGTGCATCACCGCGTTCGACAGCTCCAGCGACGGCTCGTCGATCCAGCCGATGATGCCTTCCGGCGCGCCGGCCTCCACCGCCGCCGCGAGCACCAGCCGGGCGGCCTCGCAGGTGGCCTTGCGGGCGCGCGGGTGCGGGGAGAAGACGATGCCGTTGCGCGTCTTCAGGCTGATCAGCGCCTTGAAGATGGCCGTGGAGGTCGGGTTGGTCGTCGGCACGATGGCGCAGATCAGGCCGACCGGCTCGGCGATCGTCATGATGCCGTATTCGGGATCCTCTTCCAGGATGCCGCAGGTCTTCTCGTCCTTGTACTTGTTGTAGATGTATTCGGACGCGAAGTGGTTCTTGACGACCTTGTCCTCCATCACGCCCATGCGCGTCTCTTCCACCGCTAGCTTGGCCAGCGGGATGCGTGCGTTGGCGGCGGCGAGGGCGGCGCTGCGGAAGATGCGGTCCACCGTTTCCTGCGGGAAGTCGGCGTAGATCCTCTGCGCGTCCTTGACCCTGGCGACGAGGTCGTTCAGTTCGGCGAGCGTGGTGACGGGCATTCTGTTCTTTCGCCCCGGACGGGGCGCCTCAACCTGGGGCGCGCGGCGGATCGCGTCGATCCGGGCACCGGGCTGAAGCCGGCGAGCGCGCGCGGGGATGGCCGAAACCGCGGGAACCATGGTTAACGACCGTTGGATGGGCCGACTATGGTGTCGGACCGCCAGCGCCCGCGTGACACAGGTCAAGGCCCATGCCCGTGGCCCCTTCATGTCACAGCGGATTGCGCCATACCGTTGCCATGGCCGGGCATGACCTCATAGGCGCTAACTTTGGCCGTTCGGTGTTGCCCGCCACAGCAACCACCATTCCGTCCCGTCATCCCCGCGAAGGCGGGGATCCAGCCCGTCCAAGCACTTATGTGCGGAGCTTTCTGGATCCCCGCCTTCGCGGGGATGACGATGGAGAGGCGGCAGAAGCCCCATTCAGTCGCGCAACGGTTGGTCCTGGCGCCTATGGGGCTCAACAGCATCACATCCTTTTTTGCCCCCTGGGGCCTTTTTGCGGCTCGCCTCACATCTCCTTTGCAATCCGAACTGATATACTAGTATAATACGCTCCCAGACGACTTCTGGGGCAAAGGATACCCGGATCATGACGCATTATGTCGAACTCCGGCGTGAGAATTTCCGCACGGCCGTCGATGGCCGGCCGGTGGACCTGTTCACCCTGCGAAACCGCAACGGCATGGTGGTGCGCGTCACCAACTACGGCTCGAAGATCGAGCAGCTGCTGGTCCCCGACCGCGACGGCGCACTCGGCGATGTGGTGCAGGGCTATGAGACCATCGATCAGGTGATGAACGGCCAGCCCTCCATGGGCTCCTTCATCGGGCGCTATTGCGGGCGCATCGCCGGCGGACGCTTCACGCTGGACGGGGTGGAGCACCACACCAGCGTCAACGCCCCGCCGAACACGCTGCACGGCGGCCAGCGCGGTTCGCGCTTCCGCGTCTTCGACGCGCGTCAGCTCGACGAGTCCAGCCTGGAGCTGACCTACGTCTTCCAGGATGGGGAGGAAGGCTTTCCCGGCACCCTGCCCGTCCGCCTCGTCTATTCGGTGGGTGAGGACAACGCGCTGACCATCGCCTGGACCGCTGTGGCGGCCGACAAGACGACGGTCGCCAACTTCACCGACCACACCTTTTTCAACCTGTCCGGCGACGCCGGCGCCTCGATCCTCGACCATGTCGCGACGATCAACGGCGGCCGCTATCTGTCGCTGGACGAGACGGCCGTGCCGACCGGCGCGATGGTGGACGTGACCGGCACGCCGCACGACTTCCGCACGCCCACCGCCTTCGGCGCGCGCATCGGCGCCGACGACCCGATGCTGGCGCTCGGCAAGGGCTACGACCTGCATTACGCGGTGGACAAGCCGGCGGGCGCGCTGGGCCTGCACGCCCGCGTCCTGCACCCCGGCAGCGGCCGCACCCTGGAGGTCCGCTCCACCGAACCGGGCGTGCAGCTCTACACCGGCAATTTTCTGGAGGGCAAGGCGCCGCGCGACCTGGGCAAGGGCAACACCCTGTACGGCCGCCACAGCGCCTTCTGCCTGGAACCCTCGCACTTTCCGAACGCGGTCAACCTGCCCGGCTTCCCGTCCACCGTGCTGACGCCCGGCCAATGGTACGCGGGCCGCATCGTCTACGCCTTCGGCGTCGCCTGACGCCCTTCCCCTTTCCCTCGCGGAGCTTGCTTCGACATGACCACTGGAAAACCGATCCGGCGCTTTCGGCAGACGAAGATCGTCGCCACGCTGGGGCCGTCCTCCTCCTCCCCCGCCATGATCCGGTCCCTGTTCGAGGCCGGCGTGGACGTCTTCCGCCTGAACTTCAGCCACGGCTCCCACCAGGACCATGGGGAGCGCGTGCGCGCCATTCGCGCGCTGGAGCGGGAGCTTGAACGCCCCATCGCCATCATGGCCGACCTGCAAGGCCCGAAGCTGCGCCTCGGCAAGTTCGCCAACGGCCCGGTGGAGCTGACGGTCGGACAGAGCTTCCGCCTGGACCTCTCGGCGGAGCCGGGCGACGCGCGCCGTATCGGCATGCCGCATCCGGAGATCTTCGCCGCTCTGACGCCGGAGACCGACCTGCTGCTGGATGACGGCAAGGTGCGGCTGCGCGTGGTCGCCTGCGGTCCCAACTTCGCGGAGACCATCGTGGTCGCCGGCACCCGCCTGTCGGACCGCAAGGGCGTCAACGTGCCGGACGTGGTGCTGCCGCTGTCGCCGCTGACCGCGAAGGACCGCGCCGACCTCGTCTTCGCGCTCGACCAGGGGGTGGACTGGGTCGCCCTGTCCTTCGTGCAGCGGCCGGAGGACGTGGCGGAGGCGCGCAAGCTGATCGACGGCCGCGCCGCCTTGCTGTCCAAGCTGGAAAAGCCGCAGGCCATCCAGCACCTGCCGCGCATCGTGGAGCTGTCGGACGGCGTCATGGTGGCGCGCGGCGACCTGGGCGTGGAGATGCCGCCGGAGGACGTGCCCAGCATCCAGAAGCGCATCGTGCGCGAGGCGCGGCTGGCCGGCAAGCCGGTGATCGTCGCCACGCAGATGCTGGAATCCATGATCTCCGCCCCCGCCCCGACCCGTGCGGAAGCCTCGGACGTCGCGACCGCCATCTTCGACGGCACCGACGCGGTGATGCTGTCGGCGGAGACGGCGTCGGGCGCCTACCCGATCGAGGCGGTGTCGATCATGGACCGCATCGCCCGGCGCGTGGAGACGGATCCGACCTACCGCACCATGATGGACGCCCAGCACGCCGACCCGCAGGAGACGGCGGCCGACGCCATCACCGCGGCGGCGCGGCAGGTCGCCCACACCATCCACGCGGCGGCCATTGTCACCTACACCACCAGCGGCTCCACCACGCTGCGCGCCGCGCGCGAGCGGCCGGAGGTGCCGATCCTCTGCCTGACCGCCACCGTCGCGGCGTCGCGCCGGCTGGTGCTGGCCTACGGCGTGCACAGCGTGCTGACGGAGGACATTCAGAACTTCTCCGACATGGTGCACAAGGCGGCGCGCATCGCCTACGCCCACGGCTTGGCCGAGGACGGGCAGCGGCTGGTCATCACGGCCGGCGTTCCCTTCGGCATGCCCGGTTCCACCAACATCCTGCGCATCGCCTGGGTGGAGCGGCCCAGCCGTCCGGCGGGCTCCCACGCGCGGGACGTGCAAGAGGCCCCGTCCGTTCAATTGACCCCGGTCATGGCCGGGGGTGACGATTGACCTAGGATCGGCACCGCGCCGATGCCGCAGCAGCGCGTGCATCGGCGCCTTTTTTGCGAGGTGCCTGTCATGCTCAGCCCGTTGTTCCAGAGCCATCCGGAGTTCCAGTCCGGGACCGCCGCGTCCGTGCGCGGCTGGGTCCATTCGGTGGAGACCGGCGGCACCGTGGACGGCCCCGGCCTGCGCTACGTCCTGTTCCTGGCCGGCTGCCCGCTGCGCTGCCAGTACTGCCACAACCCCGACACCCGCCACATGCACGACGGCGCGCCGTCGCAGTCGTCCGACGTGCTGGCGGAGATCGCCACCTACGCCGATTTCCTGCACCGCGCGCATGGCGGCCTGACCATCTCCGGCGGGGAGCCGCTGGTCCAGCCGGAGTTCTGCGCGGCCATCTTCCGCGGAGCCAAGGAATTGGGTCTGCACACGGCACTCGATACGTCGGGCTTTCTGGGGGCGCACGCAGACGACCATCTGCTGGCCGATGTCGATCTGGTGCTGCTGGACATCAAGGCTTTCAAAGAATTCACCTACCGCGCCGTCACCGGCGTGCCGCTGCGCCCGACGCTGGAGTTCGCCGAGCGGCTGAGCCTGATGGGCAAGCCGATCTGGCTGCGCTACGTGCTGGTGCCCGGCCTGACCGACGACTTGACGGAAATCGACGGGCTGGCCGAATTCGCCGCCGGGCTCGGCGTGGTGGAGCGGGTGGACGTTCTGCCCTTCCACAAGATGGGCGAATTCAAATGGCGCGAGCTGGGCCTGCCCTACACGCTCGCCGACACGGAGCCTCCCTCCGCCGAACTGACCGGGCACGTGCGCGACCTGTTCCGCGCGCACGGCCTGCATGTGGCGTGAGGAGAAGGGAACAAGGATCGAAACGATGGATACGCATGACTTGCCGGGGATCGAACCGAAGTCTTCCGTAACCCCGCCTCCCACGCTCGCCCCCACGCTTGATGCGCTGATGCCCGATGCCATTGCGCTGGCCGCCGAGAATCTGGGCGTCAAGAAGGCCCATTACGATACCGCGACGCTGTTCGCGCTGGCCGTCCTGGCCGGCGCCTTCATCGCGCTGGGCGGGCTGTTCGCCACCGTCGCCATGTCGGGGGCGGAGGGCATCCTGTCCTACGGCGTCACGCGGCTTCTGGGCGGGCTGGTCTTCTCGCTGGGGCTGATCCTGGTCATCGTCGGCGGCGCGCAGCTGTTCACCGGCGACGCGCTGATGGTCATGGCCTGGGCCAGCGGCCGGATCAAGACCACCACCATGTTGCGCGTCTGGACGACCGTGTGGATCGGCAACTTCGTCGGTGCGGCCGGCACGGCGCTGCTGGTCTTCCTGTCCGGGCAATACACCTTCGGCCACGGCGCGGTCGGCGCCTCCGCACTCTATTTCGCCACGGCGAAGAGCGGACTGCCGACCGGTCAGGCCTTCTTCCTGGGCATCCTGTGCAACGTGCTGGTCTGTCTGGCGGTGTGGCTGGCGCTCGGCGCGCGCAGCGTGACGGACAAGATCCTCGCCATCGTCTTCCCGGTCAGCGCCTTCGTCGCGGCGGGGTTCGAGCACTGCGTGGCGAACATGTATTTCGTGCCGCTCGGCCTGCTGATCGAGTATGGCGCGCCGGACGCCTTCTGGCACGACCTGGGGCGGAGCGCCCCGGCGATTCCCGTGGGGCATTTCCTCGTCAACCTCGCCGCGGTGACGCTGGGCAACTGGGTCGGCGGCGCGGTGCTCGTCGGCGCCGTCTACTGGTTCATCTACCGCCGCCCGAGCCGCCTCGCCGGGCGCTGACGCCGAACCGCATGGGCGCCGGCGGGCTGCGACAAAGTGTCCATACCCGCCGGAGCCGCTGTTGGTCACTGGCAAGACAACTAATATATCAGTACACATACAGCGCGCGCCCGGCCAGTCCCGCACCGGGCGCTTGCATGAGAGACCGCGCGACGCGCCGTCCGCCTTCCGACAGGAACCCGGACAACAGGACCCAGGATAAGGCGCGCACCGGGAGGAATCGGCTGAAACGGGCAGCACGCCTACGTCATTTCCACCGGAGTACCGAACAATGACTCCCAATGGTGAACTCGTCGGTGACGGCCATGCGGCCCCGACCGAGAACGTCACCTTCGACGAGATCCGGATCGGCCAGACGGCCAGCCTGACGCGCGAGCTGACGCTCATGGACGTCGAGCTGTTCGCCACCGTGTCGGGCAACATCAACCCGGCCCATCTCGACGCGAAGTTCGCCGCCGACAGCCGCTACCAGAAGGTCATCGGGCCGGGCATGTGGTCCGGCGCGCTGATCTCCGGCGTGCTCGGCACCAAGCTGCCGGGTGCGGGCACCATCTACGCCGGCCAGGACCTGCGCTTCCGGCTGCCGGTCGGACTGGGCGACGTGGTCACGGCCACCGTGACCGTCACGGAGAAGCGGGACGACCGGAACATCGTCGTCTTCGACTGCCTGTGCACGAACCAGAACGGCGAGACCGTCGTCACCGGCACGGCGGAGGTGATCGCGCCGACCCGCAAGGTCCGCCGCGCCGCCCACGAGCTGCCGCAGGTCCAGATGATCCGGCACGACAAGCACGATGCGCTGCTGCGCAAGTGCGACGGCCTGGACCCCGTACCGACCGCCGTGGCGCATCCCTGCGACGAAAGCTCCCTGCGCGGCGCGGTCGAGGCGGCGGAGGCCGGCCTGATCGAACCGATTCTGGTCGGCCCGGCGGCGAAGATCCGCGCGCTGGCGGCCATCCATGGCCTGGACATCGCCCGTTTCCGCGTCGTGGACGTGGAGCACAGCCATGCGGCGGCGGCCACCGCCGTGGCGCTCGCCCGCAACGGCGAGGCCGAGGCGGTGATGAAGGGCAGCCTGCACACCGACGAGCTGATGGCCGAGGTCGTCCGCAAGGAAACCGGGTTGCGCACGTCGCGCCGCATCAGCCACGTCTTCGTGATGAACGTGCCGACCTACCCGCGCGCCCTGCTGATCACGGACGCGGCGATCAACATCTACCCGACGCTGGAAGACAAGGTCCACATCGTCCAGAACGCCATCGATCTGGCGAAGGTGCTGGGCGTGGAGACCCCGCGCGTGGCGATCCTGTCGGCGGTGGAAACGCTGAACCCGAAGATCGCGACGACGCTGGAGGCGGCAGCACTCTGCAAGATGGCCGACCGCGGCCAGATCACCGGCGGCATCCTCGACGGCCCGCTGGCCTTTGACAACGCCATCAGCGCGGAGGCCGCGCGCATCAAGGGCATCGCCTCCCCCGTGTCGGGGCAGGCCGACATCCTGCTGGTCCCGGACCTGGAGGCCGGCAACATGCTGGCCAAGCAGCTGTCCTTCCTCGCCAACGCCGACGCCGCCGGCATCGTGCTGGGCGCCCGCGTGCCGGTCATCCTGACCAGCCGCGCCGACAACGTCCGCACCCGTCTGGCGAGCTGCGCCGTCGCCGCCCTGGTGGCCGCCTCGCGCCGCCGCGCCGCCACCACTCTCGCCGCCGAGTGAGGACCGAACCATGTCAATCAAACACACGGGCCAACAGGCGGGGCAGCGCGACGCCTACCTCGTCATCAACGCGGGCTCCTCCAGCCTGAAGTTCTCGGTCTTCTGCGGGGCCGGCAAGGCCGACCTGGAGGCTGTTCTCAGCGGCCAGATCTCCGGCATCGGCACCGAACCGCGCTTCGAGGCGAAGGACGCCGCCCGCCATGTGCTCGCCAGCGGGACCGTGGACGACGTCGGCCCCGGCGACCGCGCGGCCCTGCTGGGCTTCCTGCTCACCTGGATGCGGCACGAACTGAAGGACACGCGGCTGGTCGCGGCCGGGCACCGCGTCGTGCACGGCGGCACCCGCTTCGCCAAGCCGGTCCGCATCACGCCGGAAGTGCTGGCCGATCTGGCCGCGCTGGTGCCGCTGGCGCCGCTGCACCAGCCCCACAACGTCGCCGCCATGACCGCGCTGGCCGAGGTCTATCCGGAGCTGCCGCAGGTCGCCTGCTTCGACACCGCCTTCCACCAGACGCGCCCCTGGCAGGCGCAGACCTTCGCCATCCCCCGCGAACTGACGGAGGAGGGGGTGCGCCGCTACGGCTTCCACGGCCTGTCCTACGAATACATCGCGCAGCGCCTGCCGCAGATCGCGCCGGAGCTGGCCGACGCGCGGGTGGTCGTCTGCCACCTCGGCAGCGGGTCGAGCCTGTGCGCCATGCGCGCCGGGCGCAGCGTGGACACCACCATGGGCTTCACCGCCCTGGACGGCGTGCCGATGGGCACGCGCCCCGGCTCCATCGACCCCGGCGTGCTGATCTATTTGATGCGCGAAAAGGGGATGGGCGCGGACGAGATCGAGAAGCTGCTCTACCACAAGTCGGGCCTGCTGGGCGTGTCCGGCGTCTCCAACGACATGCGGGCGCTGCTGGATTCCGAAAGCCCGCAGGCGGCCGAGGCGGTGGAGTTGTTCTGCTTCCAGGTCGCCAAGCAGGTGGCGGCGCTTGCCGCCTCCATGGGCGGTCTGGACGCCGTGGTGTTCACGGCCGGGGTGGGCGAGAACTCCGCCCCGGTGCGGGCGCGGGTGACCGAAAAGCTGGGCTGGCTTGGCCTGACGCTGGACGGCGCGGCGAACCGGGCGCGGGCGACGCGCATCTCGGCGGCCGAAAGCCGCATCCCGGTCTTCGTCATCCCCACCGACGAGGAGCGCATGATCGCCAGCCACACGCTGGACATCCTGGCGCCCGCGACCTCCGCCCACAGCCTGTTGCCGGTCGCCGCCGAATAAGCAACCTCCGTCGCGGCGAGATCCCCGCGAAGTCACACAGCCCGGCGGGCATTCGGCCCCATGATGCCGGGTCTTGATGTTGCGGCCCGCCGCCCCCGACCCGGTTCCCCCGACCCGGTTCCGTGGGGGCGGCGCGACGCGGCGGCGCGGTCAAGGGCGCCGCGCGGTTCCGCTTCCTGGAGGCGTTCGGAAGCGGACGACAAAGGAAGACCACCATGGAAATCCTGTATCCCGTCCTGTATCTGGCCGGACTGGCGCTGTTCGTCCTGGGCCTGCACGAGTTGCCGAAGGCCGAAACGGAACGGCGCGGAAACAGCTGTCTTCTCGCCAGCGTCGTCAGCTTCGCCGTCCTCATCGCCGCCGGCCTGACCGGCAACGTCGCGGATCATGCCGTTCTGGAGCTTATGGCCGGCCTGGCGATCGCCATGGCGGCGGTCGTCACCCTCAACCAGCGCGTCCTGAAAGGCCGCCATCCGGACCTGCCCAAAGCCACCCTGAAGTGAGCGGTTGCGGGGTTTTCCTACGATTTGCCAATTGACCGGTTCGAACCGTTTGTTCGTATAACGGATCCGGCATCAACGGAGAGAACCGATCATGATCCATGGCGATCCCCCCAGCGCCCGGAACACGCCCCAACCGGTTCGGGGGAAAAGCGCATGACGCGGCAGGACCGGATGGAGGGATCGGACAATGCAGGGGGCACAGTCTCCCCCCTGCCGCCCGCGGCTTTCCGGGTCGAGAGGCCGATCCGCTTCTCGCATTGCGACCCTGCGGGGATCGTGTATTTCCCCGTCTATTTCGACATGTTCAACGGGGTCGTGGAAGACTGGTTCACCTTCGGCCTTGGCCTGAACTACGCGGCCATGGTCCTGGAATCGAGGATCGGCCTGCCCATCGTCCACGCCGAATGCGATTTCCTGCGGCCGAGCCGGATGGGGGAGATGCTGACGCTCGGCGTTCTCGTCGAACACATCGGGCGGCGGTCCCTGGGCCTGCGGATCATCGGGCAGAAGGACGATGTGGTCCGGCTGTCCGGCCAGCTCACGGTGGTGACGACGCAACTCGACGGCTTCGCGGGCATTCCGATCCCGGACGCCCTGCGGACCACGCTGGAGGCCTACCGCGACGCCTGCAACGCCTGAGCAGAAAAGGCCCCGGCCCGGAGTCCAAGGCATCCGGGCCGGGGTTCGCAGGCGTTCGGGGCGGGGTAGGCGCCCCGAACGCTTACTTCGGTGTGACGAAGGCCCGCACGCTCACTTGAGCGTGACGAAGGCCCGCACGCTCACTTGAGCGTGATGAAGGCCCACACGCTCACTTGAGCGTGATGAAAGCGATGTAGCTCTGGTCGCCGATGGTGCCGGTGGTGGTGGTCATGGCGCCGACCGACTTGCCGGTGAAGGTCATGCTGGCGTCGATGGTGCCGTTGCCGTCCATGTCGCAATGGACCGTGGCCCCCTTGTAGCCGTCGGCGCCGCCCATCTCCTCCCAGCTCAGCTTCGACACGCCGGCCTTGTAGCCCCACATCGTCGCCCACTCGCCCTGCTCCAGGTCGGTGACGGTCGACCAGGTGACTTCGGGGTTGCGGCCGTCCACGAAGAAGGTGTCCTGCCCGGCGCCGCCGATCAGCCAGTTGGAGCCGGACCCGCCGTCCAGCACGTCGTCGCCCGCCCCGCCGAAGGCGGCGTCGTTGCCGCCCAGCAGGTTCATGAAGTCGTTGCCGTCGGAGCCGCCCAGCACCTCGCTGCGGCCGTCGCCCATGAAGGTCCACTGCAGGGTCGTGACCGGCCCGTCGTAGGCGTAGGCCTTCACGTCCTCCTGCACCCCGTCCACGATGCGCTGCATGGCGACCGAAGGACGGTTGTCCGCCGGCGGGGTCGTGGTCGGCGGGTTGGTGGTCGGCTGATCCGTCGGCGGATTGGTGGTGGGCTGGTCCGCCGGCGGGTTGGAGGTCGGCTGCCCGCTCACCAGCGAGACGTTGCTGCCGCTGACCTGGAACTGGTCGGCGGAGAAGCTGCCGGCAAAGCGCAGCGTGACGTCGCCGCCGGGGTTGGCGTCGGTGCCGATGTGCAGCAGGGTGACGCCGTTCACCGTCTCCGCCTGGACCTGCCCGGCGCCGAGCGCCGCGCCGTTGCCGGCGGTCACGCCGCCGCCCATGGCCGTGCCGACGATCGTGAAGACGTCGCCGACGGCGGCCCCGGTGATGCCGTTGGTGAAGCCGTTCGCCTGGGCGGCGGTCATCGTCACCGTGTGGCGGGCGCTGCCGACCAGATCCAGCGTCTCCACATTGGCCAGGGTCATGCCGGAGATGTTGATTTGCGGCGTCGCGGTGTAGCTCTGGCCTTCCGGACCGGCGATGTTGTCGGAGGTGATGCGCAGCGTGTCGTTGCCGGCCCCGCCGTCGAAGGACACCGTGCCCGCGTCCAGCGAGTTGCCGATCACCAGGGTGTCGTTGCCGGCGTCGCCGGTGATGACGTCGGCCTCGGCGTAGGTGCCGTGGTCGCCATTGTAGAAGATGTCGTCGCCGTCGCCGCCGTGCATCGTGTCGGCGTCCCAGTCACCGAAGATGGTGTCGTTGCCGGCCCCGCCTTCGATGGAGTCCTCGCCGCCGCCGCCGACGATCAGGTCGTTGCCGTCCTCGCCGTACAGCACGTCGCGGTCGGCGCGGCCGAAGAGCTGGTCGTTGCCGGCGCCGGCGTGGATGGTGTCGTTGCCGTCGCCGCTCTCCAGCGTGTCGTCGCCGACGCTGCCGATCTCGACGTCGTTGCCGGCATGGCCCCAGAACCAGACGGGGCTGTTGCCGGCGACCAAGCGGTCGTCGTAGTTGGTGCCGATCCATCGCTCGATGCTGACGAAGGTGTCGCCCGCGGCCTCGCCGGCGTTGTTGGCCGGGTTGCCGAGATCGAGCACGATGCCCGCCGTGGCGTCCTCGTAGGTGGCGACGTCGAAGTTGTTGCCGCCGTTCAGCAGGTCGGCGCCCGGGCCGCCGTTCAGCGTGTCGTTGCCCTCGTTGCCGATCAGCGTGTCGTTGCCGGCGCCGCCGATCAGCGTGTCCTCGTCCATCCCGCCGACCAGGGAGTCGTTGCCGCCCAGGCCGTTGATCAGGTTGGGGGTGTTGTCGCCGATCAGCGTGTCGTTGCCGGCGGTCGCGGTGCCGGTGACGGCCAGCAGGTGCGGCCAGGCTTCCTGCCCGGCGAAGGGGGACGCGGCGCGGATCGGACCGGTCGCGACGTCCAGATCCCACACGCCGCCCTGGTCGGCATGGCCCAGCGGGCGCGTCGCCGCGGCGACCCGTGCGCCGGTGGCGGCGGCCAGCCGGCTCATGAAGCGTTGCCCGGCCTCGCCCGCACCGGCGCGGCAGGCGTGGATGTGGATCTCGGTGCCCTGCGCGTCCGGCCAGGCGCGGTCGAGGAGCGACATCGCGTCCAGCGGCCGGGCGCCCAGCCAGACCCGCCCCGGCTCGCCATGGGCGACCAGATGCACGGCGGCCGGTCGCTGGGCAAGCACCGAGGCCAGAATGGCGTGGGCATCATCGGTGGGGGAAACGCGCACGGTATGAATGCCGGAGCGCTGGTGGCCGAGCAGGGTGTCGAGATCCGCAAGCCCGGCGTCCGCGATGATGAATTCGATCAAGGGTAACACTCCTTGGAATGTGTTGTTGGTCGCAGGGGGCGCCCTGTCGCATCGTTCGCGTACGTGGCGAACCTCGCGACGAACCAACACATGAGTTTCCAAGGCCTGTTTCCGCAATTCCCTAAGAAGAAATACCGCCTCCTCTACGCGGAGGCAGTCTTGCAGGTATCTCATATTTTGAAGAGGTGGTCTCTTCGGCCTTATGATCTTCGATGAACTGTATAGATAATAATGTGAAGAGTCTTTATGCGGGGGATCAGTCCTTCGTGTTATTGCGCCGGCAAGCGTTACCTCTTGCGTCGACGGCCAGCCCGAACGACGCGGCACCCGATCTTTCGGGTAGGGACACCGGTGTGCGGTCGCGCCGCGCACCGGTGTCCGCCCGCAAGATCAGGCGGTGATGGTGGAGTGCTTCTTGGTGTCGCGCATCAGCAGGTAGACCAGCAGCGACACCGCGATGCAGCCGGTCAGGTAATAGTAGAACCACGGCTCGTGGCCCATCGACTTGAACCACAGGGCGATGGGCTCGGCGGTGCCGCCGAAGATCGACACGGTCAGGGCGTAGGGCAGTCCGACGCCGGTGGCGCGCACGCCGGCCGGGAACAGCTCCGCCTTCACCACGGCGTTGATGGAGGTGTAGCCGGTGACGATCATCCAGGCGGCGGCCACCAGCAGGAAGGCGGTCGTCGCGTCGTGGGCGTGCTGCAGGGCGGTCAGCAGCGGGATGGTGAACAGCGTGCCCGACACGCCGAAGGCGATCAGCAGCGTCTTGCGGCCGATCCGGTCGGAGATGGCGCCGTAGATCGGCTGCAGCATCAGCGCGAAGATCAGCGAGCCGGCGGTGACCAGCGTCGTCTCGTTGTCAGACAGCTTCACCGACAGGCGCAGGAACTTCTGCATGTAGGTGGTGTAGGTGTAGAAGGCCGCGGTGCCCCCGATGGTCAGGCCGATCACCAGCATGACCTCGCGCGGGTGGCGCATCAGGGCGCGCAGCGCGCTTTCCTGTGGTGCCTGTTTCTTGGCGGCGAGGAAGCTGTCGGTTTCATGCAGGTTGCGGCGCATGACCGCGGCGATGATGGCGAGCAGGCCGCCGACCGCGAACGGGATGCGCCAGCCCCAGGCGCGCAGCTCGTCCGCCGTCAGGAAGACCTGCTGGAGCAGCAGCAGCACCGAGATGGCGCAGAGCTGCCCGCCGATCAGCGTCACGTACTGGAAGCTGGAATAGAAGCCGCGGTTCTTGGAATCGGCCATCTCGCTGAGGTAGGTGGCGCTGGTCCCGTACTCCCCGCCCAGGCTGAGGCCCTGCACGATGCGGGCGAAGGCCAGGATGACCGGGGCCGCGAAGCCGATGGAGGCGTAGGACGGCGTCACCGCGATGACCATCGAGCCGAAGCACATCAGCAGCACCGAAATGGTCAGCGAGGTGCGGCGGCCGTAGCGGTCGGCGATGTGGCCGAACAGCCAGCCGCCGATGGGGCGGACCAGGAAGCCGGCGGCGAACAGCACCGCGGCGTTCAGCTGCTGGACCAGCTCGTCCCCATCCGGAAAGAAGGACTTGGCGAAATAGAGCGCGAAGGCGGCGTAGGCGTAGAAATCGTACCATTCCACCAGATTGCCGATGGAGCCGATGAAGATGGCTTTCAGGCGGCGGCGCATGTCGGCAAAGCCGCCGGCCGTCGCGGAGTCGGCGAGGGTGGAGTCGTTGGCGGTCACGGACGCGGGCTTCAAGGCTGTCCTCCCGTTTCTTGCTGTGTGAACGTTCGGGGCACCCCTTACAAGATCGGGACCAACGCGCCGGGGCTTGGCAAGGCTTTGACTTTCAACAAGAATATGCGGAAAGAGTGATGGTCGTCGGCGGGTTTCCGCCGAAAACCCGCGCCACCGTCGGCGGATATCCGCCGATGATGGCGGGAGCAAGGACGATGGGCATGCAGGTGGGACGGAGAGGGGACAGGCTGTCCGCGGCGGCGAGGCGGCTCGTCGCCCGCGGGACCGGCGGGATGATCGTCCTGCTCGCCCTGCTGGCGGCGCTGTCGGGGTGGGTGGCCGGCGAGGCCGTGCGGCGGCGGGCGCTGGACGACATGCGCGCGGCCGGCTACCAGCGCCTGGACCTCTACGCCAGCATGGTGTCCACGGCGCTGGAGAAATACTCCTACCTGCCGTCCCTGCTGACCCGCGATCCCGACATCCGCGCCCTGCTGGCGGCACCCGGCGACGCCGCGCTGGCGGAGCGGGTCGACCGCAACCTGGAGGTCGTCAACGCGGACGCGCGCTCCGCCGCCCTGTACGTCATGGACGGCCACGGTGTGGCGCTGGCGGCGAGCAACTGGCGGGAGCCGGGTTCCTTCGTCGGCTACCATTACGAGTTCCGGCCCTATTTCATGCAGGCGGTCGCCCGGGGCAGCGGGCGCTACTACGGCGTCGGGGTGACGACCAGCCGGCCGGGCTACTTCATCGCCGGCTCCGCCCACGGCCCGGACGGGGCGGTGACCGGGGTGGTGGTGGTGAAGGTGGACCTGGACCCCCTGCAGCAGGAATGGGCGCGCGGCGGCGAGGGGGTGATGCTGACCGACGCCAACAAGGTCGCCATCCTGGCCAGCCGCCCGGACTGGCGCTATGGCACGCTGGCCGACCCCACGCCGGAGATCGCTGCGGAGATCGCCGCCACCCGGCAATACGCCGACGCGACGCTCCACCGCCTGAACTTTGTGGAGACCGAGCGTTTGCCGGGTGGGGAGCGGATTATCAGCACCGGCAAGCGCCGCGCGCTGATGCTGTCGCGCCCGCTGCCGGACCTCGGCTGGACTCTGCATTTCGTCAGCGACCTCGCCCCGGTCGCGCAACGCCAGCGCGACACCGGCGTCATGGCGGGGGCGGGCATTCTGGCGGCCGGGCTGCTGGTCCTGGCGCTGCGCCAGCGCCGCCTGCGCCAGCGCACGCTGCTGGAGGCGCGCGCCGCCGTCGCCGACGCGCTGCGCGCCGCCCGCGACGAGCTGGAGCGCAAGGTGGAGGAGCGCACCGCCGACCTGCGCGGCGCGCAGGAGGAGCTGGTCCACGCCGGCAAGATGGCGGCGCTGGGCCAGATGTCGGCGGCGCTGGCGCACGAGATCAACCAGCCGCTGGCGGCGATCCGCACCTTCATCGCCTCCACCCGCGTCTTCGCGGAGCGGGGCGACCTCGCCACCGTCGCGACCAACCTCGACATGATCGACGACCTGACCGGCCGCATGGCGGAGATCACCGGCCACCTGAAGACCTTCGCCCGCAAGAGCCCCGGCCGGCGCGAGGCGGTGGCGCTCGAGCGGGCGCTCGACCGCGCGCTTCTGCTGGTGGAGCCGTCCCTGCGCCAGGACGGCATCGACCTGGACCGGCAGCCCGGCCCCGACGCCTGGGTGATGGGCGACGCGATCCGGCTGGAGCAGGTCTTCGTCAACCTGCTGCGCAACGCCGCCGACGCCATGAAGGACGCGCCGCAGCGCCGCCTGACGGTCACCGTGGCGGATGGCGGCGATCTGTGGGAGGTGCGCGTCGCCGACACCGGCACCGGCATCGCCGCGGCGGACCTGGACAAGCTGTTCGACCCCTTCTTCTCCACCAAGGAGGTCGGGCAGGGGCTCGGGCTGGGTCTTTCGTTGTCCTACGGCATCGTGCAAGACTTCGGCGGCACCCTGCGGGCGGAGAACGGTCCCGGCGGCGGTGCCGTCTTCGCCGTCTCCCTGCCCAAGGCGGCCGCCCCCTCCCCCGGATCGGAGACCTTACATGTCTGAGCCCTGCGACGTCCTTGTCGTCGACGACGAACAGCCGGTGCGGCTGGCGCTGGTCCAGTGGCTGGGGCTGGCCGGGCTGCGCACCGTGGCGCTGGAGGACGCATCGGCGGCGCTGGACCGGCTGGACACGGACTTTCCGGGCATCCTGGTCACCGACATCCGCATGCCCAGGATGGACGGACTGACCCTGATGCGCCACGCGCTGGAGCGCGACCCCGACCTGCCGGTCGTGCTGGTCACCGGGCACGGCGACATCGCCATGGCGGTGGACGCCATGCGGCAGGGTGCCTACGACTTCATCGAAAAGCCCTTCGTGCCCGACCGGCTGGTCGACACGCTGCGCCGGGCCTGCGAGAAGCGGCGGCTGGTGCTGGAAAATCGCCGGCTGCGCCGGCAGGTGACCGCCGACAGCGGCATCGAGGCGCGCCTGCTCGGCACCTCGGCGGTGATGGACGCGCTGCGGCGGCAGGTGCTCGACCTCTCGGGCACCAGCGTCAACGTCATCATCCATGGCGAGACCGGCACCGGCAAGGAGCTGGTCGCCCGCTGCCTGCACGATCTGGGGCCGCGCGCCGGCCATCCCTTCGTCGCCGTCAACTGCGGCGCCATCCCCGAAAGCATGTTCGAAAGCGAGTTCTTCGGCCACGAGGCCGGCGCCTTCACCGGGGCGGTCGGGCGGCGGGCCGGCAAGTTCGAGCACGCGCACCGGGGTACGCTGTTCCTCGACGAGATCGAGAGCATGCCGATGGCCTTGCAGGTCAAGGTGCTGCGCACCCTTCAGGAGCGGACCGTCGAGCCGCTGGGCTCCAACCGGTCGATCCCCGTGGACGTGCGCACGGTCGCGGCCACCAAGGTGGACCTGCTGGAGGCGGTGCGGGCGGGGCGCTTCCGCGAGGATCTCTACTACCGCCTGTCGGTGGCGGACATCCGCATCCCGGCGCTGCGCGACCGGGCCGAGGACATCCCGCTGCTGTTCGAGCATTTCGTGGCCGAGGCGGCGCGCGTCCACAACCGCACGCCCCGCGCGCCCACCGCTGACGATCGGGCGGCGCTGGTCGCCCACGGCTGGCAGGGGAACGTGCGCGAGCTGCGGAACGCGGCGGAGCGCTTCGCGCTCAGCCTCGGGGACGGGGCGCTGTCCCCGGGGCCGGGAAGCGGCGGTGGAAGCCCGTCGCCCGCCGACCTCCGCCCCCTGGCCGAGCTGGTGGCCGATTTCGAAAGCCGCAAAATCCGCGCCGCCTTCGCCGCCTGCGACGGCGACGTCGGCCGGGTGATGGAACGGCTGGACATCCCCCGCCGCACGCTGAACGAAAAGATGCAGCGCTACGGCATCGACCGCCAAGCCTTCCTGCCGGCGGGCCGAAAGGGCGTATAAACCGCAATTTCCGCCCCTTCCGCGCCGGCAACACACCATGCTTTTGCACAAGTTGCCCAAAAGGCGCGTCGGTTGGTACCATCCGTCCCTTCGGCAGGGCTGCTCGACCGGCTCCGCCAAGGGGAGGATACGCTGATGGAGAACGCCAAAGCGGCGCACATCAACGAGCTGGTCCGCGTTTCGGAAGGCGTCCCGTCGGGCCGCGACGCCATCATCGCGGATTCCTGGCGCCGTTGCGTGACGGATCACAAGCTGGACCCCACCGTCCGGCGCGAGGCCTACATCGTCCCGCACGAGTCACTGTGCGTGCACCGCGACGCCATGGACGAGTTCCTGCGCATGGCCCGCTTCGGGCTGGAGGCGCTGTACCGGCAGGTCGCCGGCATGGGCTACGCGCTGCTGCTGACCGACAGCAAGGGCGTCACGGTCGATTTCATCGGCGATCCGGCCGCCGACGGTTCGCTGCGGCGGGCGGGGCTCTATCTGGGTGCGGACTGGAACGAGGGGCGGGCCGGCACCTGCGCGGTCGGCACCTGCATCGCCACGGGCGAGGCCCTGACCGTCCACCAGACCGACCATTTCGACGCGACGCACATCCCGCTGACCTGCACGGCCGCGCCGGTCTTCGACAGCGGCGGCGACCTCGCGGCGGTGCTGGACATCTCCGCGCTGCGCTCGCCGGAGCCGAAGATCAGCCAGTACCTCGCCCTGCAGCTGATCAAGGCTTACGCCCACAAGATCGAGAACGCCAACCTCTACAACAGCTTCCGCCGGGAATGGGTGGTCAAGCTCTCCGCCTCGCAGGAGTTCGCGGAGGTCGATCCGGACTTCGTGATCGCGCTGGACGGCGCCGGCCGGATCATCGGCTTCAACCACCGGGCCTTCCAGCTGCTGGAGCGGGAGAGCGGCGTCGGGCGGGCGGGGCTGCTGGGGCGGTCCTTCTCCGACCTGTTCGACTGCCGGGTGGACGATCTGGTGCGGTTCGTCCGCTCCCTGCCGACCGACCAGCGCACCATCCGCCTGCGCCGCAGCGGCACGCCCCTCTTCGCCCAGGCCATGCCGCCGCCGGCCATCACCGTGCCGCGCCCGTCCAGCGGCGAGGAGGATCGGTTGCCCAAGCCCCTCCAGGCCGTGTCCGGGGGCGACCCGGCGCTGAAGGCGCTGCTGACGCGCGCCGCCAAGCTCGTCAACACCCGCATGAGCCTGCTGATTCACGGCGAGACCGGGACCGGCAAGGAGCATCTCGCCAAGGCGCTGCACCGGGCGAGCGTGCGGGCGGGCAAACCCTTCGTCGCGGTGAACTGCGCCGCCCTGCCCGAGGCGCTGATCGAAAGCGAGCTGTTCGGCTACGAGCCCGGTTCCTTCACCGGGGCGACCTCGCGCGGCAAGAAGGGCCTGATCCTGGAGGCCGACGGCGGCACCCTGTTCCTGGACGAGATCGGCGACATGCCGCTGTCCTCCCAGACCCGCCTGCTGCGCGTCCTGGCGGAGCGCGAGGTGACGCCCATCGGCCGCACCAAGGCGGTGTCGGTGGACGTGCGCGTGATCGCCGCGACGCACCGCGACCTCGTGGAGCTGGTCAAGGCCCGCAAGTTCCGCGACGACCTCTATTTCCGCCTGAACGGTGCGGTGTTCACGCTGCCGCCGCTGCGCCAGCGCGGCGACCTCGACTGGCTGATCGACCGCGTGCTGGCCGAGCGGGCGGAGCGCGACGGCATCGACTACCGCATCGCCGCCCCCGCCATGGCCGCGCTGCGCGCCCACGGCTGGCCCGGCAACGTGCGCGAGCTGGTCAACGCGCTCGACTACTCCTGCGCCGTCTGCACGGACGGCCTGATCGAACTGGCCGACATTCCCGACCCCGTGCAGCGCACGGGCGTCTTCGAAGCCTGGCCCGCCCCCGCCCCGGAACCGATTATGGAACTTGGTGGGGACGGCGACGATCCCGCCGGCCGCCTGCGCGACGTGCTGCGCCGCCTGCACTGGAACGTCTCGGCGGCGGCGCGGGAGCTGGGCGTCGACCGCTCGACCATCCACCGCCAGATGCGCCGCTACGGCATCGTCCCCCCGCACCGCGCGGAGTAAGCGTCCGGTATTCCGCAACCGCTGTGCGACTGAACCGGGTTTCCGCCACCTTTCCGTCGTCATCCCCGCGAAGGCGGGGATCCAGGCCGTTTAGGCACTCAAGCGCGAAGCCTTCTGGATCCCCGCCTTCGCGGGGATGACGGGATGGGATGGTGGTTGCCGGTGGCAGGTCGCGTCGAACGGCTGAAGTCACGCCTAAGCGCGCCACACCTGTTGCACGGGCCGTGCAACAGCCGCTGCAACAGGTGTGGTGGCCGCAACAGGGGGCGCTGCACGGCCCTTTCCGCGCAACCCACTGCAATCCTTCAACAATCGGCCCCACTCATCATCTGGCACGGTGATTGCCTTGTAGCCCATCGAACCATCCGCTCGAAGGGGAAGGCAGCGTGGCACCGGTCGTCGGCATCATCGCCAATCCAGTCTCCGCCCGCGACATCCGCCGGGTCGTGGCGAACGCCGCGAACCTGCAGATCACGGACCGTGCGAACATCGTCCTGCGGGTCCTGGCGGCGCTGCGCGCCTGCGGGGTCGCCGACGTCCTGATGATGCCGGAGCATGGCGGCATCGGCCGCCATGTGGCGCGCGGCATCGCACGGGCGGCGGCGCACGGCGAGGCGCCCTACCCCGCCATCCACCCGTTGCCGATGCCGGTCACCGGCACCGTCGCGGACACCCACCGCGCGGCGGCGGAGATGCGCGACGCCGGGGTGGCCGCCATCGTCGTGCTGGGCGGCGACGGCACGCACCGGGCCGTGGTGGCGCAGTGCGGGAGCGTGCCCATCGCCGGCATCTCCACCGGCACCAACAACGCCTTCCCCGAACACCGCGAGCCGACCATCACCGGGCTCGCCACGGGCCTTGCCGTCACCGGCCAAGTGCCCGCCCACATCGCCTTCACGCCGAACAAGCGCATCGACGTTTCGGTCAACGGCCAGCCCGTGGAGATCGCGCTGGTCGACGTCGCCCTGGTGGCGGAGCGCTATGTCGGCGCCCGCGCCCTGTGGAAGCCGGAGAGCTTCCGGGAGCTGTTCGTCACCTTCGCCGACCCGGAGGCCATCGGCATGTCGGCCATCGCCGGCCTGCTGGAGCCGGTGTCGCGGGCGGAGAGCGGCGGGCTGATGGTGCGGCTGGCCCAGCCGGACGCGGGCGCCACTGTTCTGCGCGCCCCCATCGCGCCGGGGCTGATGGCGCCGGTGGGCGTCACCGACTGGCGCCGCATGCCGGCTGGCGTGCCCTTCGTGCCGGAGGCCAAGGCCGGCTCCATCGCGCTCGACGGTGAGCGGGAAATCGCTTTTTCGGCGCGCGACCGCGTGTCCCTGACGCTCCGGGACGACGCCTTCCGCACCGTGAACGTGGGCGGCTGCATGCGGCACGCCGCCCAGAACAGGCTGCTGACCAGCACCCCCGTGCCGGCCGTGGCCACGCTTTGAAGAACCAAAAGGGAGAAACGACCGTGTCCGACACTTTGAAAGAATCCGGGGCCAACGAGTTTGGACCGTTCCCGCTGAACAAGGCGGACCTGCTCCAGGCCTACCGCACCATGCGGACCATCCGCGAGTTCGAGGAGCGTCTGCACATCGACTTCGCCAAGGGCGACATTCCGGGCTTCGTGCACCTCTACGCCGGCGAGGAGGCCTGCGCCACCGGCATCATGATGCACCTGAACGACAACGACCGCATCGCCTCCACCCACCGCGGCCACGGCCACTGCATCGCCAAGGGCGTGGACGTGCACGAGATGATGGCGGAGATCTACGGGCGCGCCACCGGTGCCTGCCGGGGCAAGGGCGGCTCCATGCACATCGCCGACCTGTCCAAGGGCATGATGGGTGCGAACGGCATCCTGGGTGCCGGGGCGCCGCTGATCTGCGGGGCGGCGCTGGCCGCCAAGTTCCGCGGCGACGGCGGGGTCGGCATCACCTTCGTCGGCGACGGCGCGTCGAACCAGGGCACCTTCCTGGAAAGCCTGAACCTCGCGGCGGTGTGGAACCTGCCGGTGATCTTCGTGGTGGAGAACAACCACTACGCCGAATCCACCGCCATGGAATGGGCGGTCTCCTGCGACAGCTACGTCGACCGCGCCACCGGCTTCGGCCTGCCGGGCGTGACGGTGGACGGTACCGACTTCTTCGCGGTGTACGAGGCGGCCGGCGAGATCATCAAGCGCGCCCGCGAGGGCGGCGGCCCGGCGCTGCTGGAATGCAACATGGTCCGCTTCTACGGCCATTTCGAAGGCGATGCCCAGACCTACCGCGCCAAGGGCGAGGTGGAGGCCCTGCGCGCCAGCCGCGACTGCATCAAGATCCTCGCCGAACGCCTGATCGAGGCCGGCACCGTCGCCCGCGCGGAGCTGGAGTCCGTCGACGGCGAGGTGGCCGCCCTGATCGAGGATGCCGTCCGCTGCGCCAAGGCGGCCCCGCTGCCCGCCGCCGCCGACCTTCTGAAGGACGTTTACGTCGCCTATTGAGCGCCCGCTCCCAAAAAACGGCATTCACCGGAGGAAACATCATGTCCCGCAAGATCAGCATGAAGACGGCGATCAACGAGGCGCTGGACCTCGAAATGCGCCGCGACCCGACCGTGATCCTCATGGGCGAGGACATCGTCGGCGGCACCGGCGCGCCCGGCGAGGACGACGCCTGGGGCGGCGTGCTGGGCGTCACCAAGGGCCTGTTCGCCAAGCACGGCAACCGGCTGATGGACACGCCGCTGTCGGAATCCGCCTACATCGGGGCCGCCATCGGCGCCGCCGCCTGCGGCATGCGCCCGGTGGCCGAGCTGATGTTCATGGACTTCATGGGCGTCTGCTTCGACCAGATCTTCAATCAGGCGGCCAAGTTCCGCTACATGTTCGGCGGCAAGGCGGAAACGCCGGTGGTCATCCGCGGCATGGTCGGCGCGGGCTTCCGCGCGGCGGCCCAGCATTCGCAGATGCTGACCCCGCTGTTCACCCACATCCCCGGCCTGAAGGTCGTCTGCCCCTCCAACGCCTACGACGCCAAGGGGCTGCTGATCCAGTCGATCCGCGACAACGACCCGGTCATCTTCTGCGAGCACAAGAACCTCTACGGCCACGAGACGGAGGTCCCGGCCGAGTCCTACGCCATCCCCTTCGGCGAGGCGAACGTGCTGCGCGACGGCGACCACGTCACCATCGTCAGCTACGGCCTGACCGTGCACCGCGCCATGGACGCCGCCGACGCCCTGACCAGGGAGAAGGTGGAGGCGGAGGTCATCGACCTGCGCACCCTGTCGCCCATTGACTGGGACACCATCATCGACAGCGTGGAGCGGACCGGCCGGCTGGTCGTGGTGGACGAGGCGCACCCGCGCTGCAACCTCGCCACCGACATCTCCGCCTTCGTCGCGCAGAACGCTTTCGGCGCGCTGAAGGCCGGCATCCAGATGGTGACGCCGCCGCACACGCCGGTGCCCTTCTCGCCCTCGCTGGAAGACCTCTACATCCCCAGCGCCGACGCCATCGCGGCCGCCGTCCGCAAGACCCTGTCCCCCGCGTCGCGTTCCAGCGTCGCCGCCTGATCCCGGAGCACCGTTTCCATGTCCACCGTTCACGAGCGCATCAAGCCCATCGTCATGCCCAAGTGGGGCCTGTCCATGTCGGAGGGCAAGGTCACCGGCTGGCTGAAGCAGCCGGGGGCCACCGTCAACCTCGGCGACGAGCTGCTGGAGGTTGAGACCGACAAGATCACCAACGTGGTCGAGGCTGGCGAGACCGGCATCCTGCGCCGCGTGCTGGGCGAGCCCGGCACCGTCTACCCCGTGAAGGCGCTGATCGCCGTGCTGGCCGAACCCGACGTGCCGGACAGCGACATCGACGCCTTCATCGCCTCCTACGCCGTGCCGTCCGCGGACGACGGGGAAGAGGGGGCGGAGGCCGGCCCGCGCTACGAGTTCGCCGAGACGGCGGCCGGCAGCCTCCGCTACGCCCGGCGCGGCGACGGGGCAAAGACCGTCCTGCTGGTCCACGGCTTCGGCGGCGACCTCGACAACTGGCTGTTCACCATCGACGCGCTGGCGGAAGGTGCCACGGTCTACGCGCTCGACCTGCCGGGGCACGGCCAGTCCACCAAGCAGATCGCCAACCCGTCGCTGTCCGGCCTGTCGAAGGCGGTGCTGGCCTTCATGGACGCGGTGGGGATCGGGGCCGCGCATCTGGTCGGCCACTCCATGGGCGGCGCCGTCTCCATGCGCACCGCGCTCGACGCGCCTGAGCGTGTAACGTCGCTGTCGCTGATCTGTTCGGCCGGTCTGGGGCGGGAGATCAACCTCGGCTACATCGACGGCTTCGTGAACGCCACGTCGCGGCGCGACCTGAAGCCGGCGCTGGAGCACCTGTTCGCCGACGCCGGGCTCGTCAGCCGCCAGATGATCGACGACCTGCTGAAGTACAAGCGGCTGGACGGCGTGGACGGCGCGCTTCGGGCGCTGTCCTCCGCCATGTTCGCGGACGGTGAGCAGAGCGCGGTCCTGGACGCCGCCATCGGCGCCGCCAACGTGCCGACGCTGGTCGTCTGGGGTGCGGAAGACCGCGTCATTCCCGCCGCCCACGCCACGGCGCTCGGCTCCACCGCACGGGCCGAGGTCATCCCCGGCGCTGGTCACATGGTGCAGATGGAGGCGGCCGGGAAGGTCAACGCCCTCATCAAGGAACACGTCACGAAAAACGCCTGACCTTTCCACCCGTCCGGCCGGCGTGCGGCTCTCCCCCACGCCGGCCCATGGAGACGAACCATGCCCAACCTCAAAGACAAGAGCATCATCGTCACCGGTGCCGGCCGCGGGATCGGCGCAACCATAGCCCGCGCGCTCGCGGCCGACGGCGCGCGGCTGATCATCGCCGATCGCACGGAGGACGATGCGAGGACGGTGGCGGATTCCATTCGCGCGAAGGGTGGCGCCGCCGTCCCGGTCACGGTGGACGTCCGCGACCGCGCTGCGGTCCGTCACATGATCGATACGGCCGTCACGTCCTTCGGACGCCTCGACGTCATCTTCAACAACGCGGGCGTCGCTCAGACCAAGCCTTTTCTCGACATCACGGAGGAGGACTGGCGTTTCGTCACCGACGTCAACGCCTTGGGCGTGCTGATCGGCATGCAGGAAGCGATCAAGACCTTTCGCGCGCAAGGCGGGGGTGGAAAGATCATCAACACGGCCTCCATCGCCGGCAAGCAGGGGTACGAACCGCTCGCTCATTACTCGGCCAGCAAGTTCGCGGTGGTGGCCCTGACCCAGGCGGCCGCGCGCGCCTTCGGCAAGGACAAGATCACCGCCAACGCGATCTGCCCCGGCGTCGTCGCGACGGAGATGTGGAAGATCATCGACAAGGGCTTCCGCGACACCGGCCTGACGACGGCCGAGGACGAGGCGTTCAACCATTTCGCGGCCGGTGCCGTGCTGGGCCGTCCTTCGACGCCGGAGGATTTGGTGGGGGTGGCGCGCTTCCTTGCCTCGTCCGATTCCGATTTCATGACCGGCCAATCCCTGCTGGTCGACGGCGGAATGGTCTTCGCCTGACCGCAATTCAGCGGTTTTGAGCCAAGGCGCACAGTTCAACGACAAGAATGGAGGAAACACCCATGAACATGATGAAGGCCGCCGTGTGGCACGGCCGGGGGGACATCCGGGTGGAGGAGGTGCCGCAGCCCGACGCGCCGCCCGCCGGCTGGGCGCGGATCAAGGTGCATTGGTGCGGCATCTGCGGATCGGACCTGCACGAATATGTGGCCGGGCCGGTGTTCATCCCGGTGAACGAGCCGCACCCGCTGACCGGCCTGAAGGGCCAGTGCATCCTGGGTCACGAGTTCAGCGGCGAGATCGTCGCGCTGGGCGAGGGCGTGACCGGCTTCGACATCGGCGACCCCGTGGCGGCCGACGCCTGCCAGCATTGCGGCACCTGCTATTACTGCAAAAAGGGCCTGTACAACATCTGCGAGAAGCTGGCCTTCACCGGCCTGATGAACAACGGCGCCTTCGCCAGCTACGTGAACGTTCCGGCGGAGCTTCTCTACAAGCTGCCGTCCGGCTTTCCGACCGAGGCCGGCGCGCTGATCGAACCTCTGGCCGTCGGCATGCACGCGGTGAAGAAGGCGGGCAGCATCGTCGGCGAGACGGTCGTGGTGGTCGGGGCCGGCACCATCGGGCTTTGCACCATCATGTGCGCCAAGGCCGCCGGGGCCGGGCGCGTGATCGTGCTGGAGATGTCGGCGGCCCGCAAGCAGAAGGCCCTGGAGGTCGGCGCCACCGTCGTGCTCGACCCCAAGGAATGCGACGCCGTCGCCGAGGTGAAGGCGCTGACCGGCGGCTATGGCGCCGACGTGTCCTTCGAATGCATCGGCCACCGCAGCACGGCGAAGCTCGCGCTCGACGTGATCCGCAAGGCGGGCAAGGCCGTGCTGATCGGCATCTTCGAGGAGCCGAGCGAGTTCAACTTCTTCGAGATCGTCGCGACGGAAAAGCAGGTCATCGGCTCGCTCGCCTACAACGGCGAATTCGCCGATGTCATCCGCTTCATCGCCGACGGGCGGCTGGACGTGCAGCCGCTGATCACCGGCCGCATCACTCTGGAGGACATCGTCGCGCGCGGGTTCGAGGAATTGGTCCACAACAAGGACCGCAACGTGAAGATCATCGTGCAGCCGGCGGCCCCGGCCGTCGCGGCGGAGTAAGGCCCATGCCCGCGTCGCACGCATCCGCACCAACTCATCAGCCGGTCCATCAGGCCGAGAAGCCCGTCTGGCTGCGCGCCCGCGTGTCCTCCAGCGGCACGCACGAGGACACGCGCGCGCTGGTCCGGCGGCACGGCCTGCACACCGTCTGCGAGGAGGCGGCCTGCCCCAACCTCGGCGAATGCTGGGGCAAGCGGCACGCCACCATGATGATCCTGGGCAGCGTGTGCACGCGGGCCTGCGCCTTCTGCAACGTGGCGACCGGCCGGCCCGACGCGCTCGACCCGCATGAGCCGGACCGGGTGGCCGAGGCGGTGGTGGAACTCGGCCTGCGCCATGTGGTGGTCACCTCGGTCGACCGCGACGACCTGCCGGACGGCGGCGCCCGGCAGTTCGTGCGCTGCATCGAGCGGATCCGCGAAGCCTCCCCCGCCACCACGGTGGAGATCCTCACCCCCGACTTCCGCAACAAGTCCGGCGCGGTCGAGGCGGTGGCCGACGCCCGGCCGGACGTCTACAACCACAATCTGGAGACGGTGCCGCGCCTCTACGCGACGGTGCGGCCGGGGGCGCGCTATTACCACTCGCTGCGCCTGCTCGACCGGGTGAAGGAGCGGCATCCGGCGATCTTCACCAAGTCCGGCATCATGCTGGGCCTGGGGGAGGAGCGGGCGGAGGTGCTTCAGGTCATGGACGACCTGCGGGTGGCCGGCGTCGATTTCCTGACCATCGGCCAGTATCTGCGCCCGACGCCCCGCCACCATCCCGTCGTTCGCTACGCCCCGCCGGAGGAGTTCGCGGAGTATGAGAGCATCGCGCGGGCCAAGGGGTTCCTGATGGTCTCCGCCAGCCCGCTGACCCGCTCCTCCTACCACGCCGGGCAGGACTTCGCGGAACTGCGCCGCCGCCGGGGCGCCTGACCCGCCTTAAAAGGGAAAGCCCCTCTCCCTCGAGGGGAGAGGGGTTGGGGTGAGGGTGGTTACGGGCGGCAGCCCGGAAAAATCGCCACTATGCCGGCGTTTATAGCCCCTGGCGGGGCTCCCCCTCATCCCAACCCTTCTCCCGCTCTCGGCGGCCAAAGGCCGCCTGTCGCCGGCAGCGCAAGCTTCGCTTGCGCGAGAGGCCGGAGGGGAGAAGGGTTATCCGCAATGCCTCATCAATGACTTACCGCACCAGCGAAATCTGTGAATGCCGTAGCCCACAAGGGGAGAGGGGCCGGAGGCCGGGAACGGCGGCCGGTCTTACGCGACGCTGCCGTCGAGGACGGCGTCCGGGGTCTCGCCCTGCTGGAGGTAGGAGGCGCGCAACGGCTTCAGCACGAACAGCGCCAGGATGGCCGCCACGGCGTTGAAGGACGCGGCGATGTAGAACACCGCGTGCCAGCCGAAGTGGCTTGCGATGATGCTGCTGAGCGGGACGAGCAGCGCCGCCGTCCCCTTGGCGGTGTAGAGCATGCCGGCGTTGGTCGCCGCGAACTTCGACCCGAAGGTGTCGCCGGCCGTGGCCGGGAACAGGCTGTAGATCTCGCCGAACACGCAGAAAAACAGCGCTGTGAAAAGAACGAACAGCAACGGGTTGCGGCCGAGCTGCGTCACCAGCACGATGGCGATGGCCGCCGTGCCGAAGGCGATGAACATGGTGTTCTCGCGGCCGATGTTGTCCGACACCCAGCCGAAGAGGGGCCGGCCCAGCCCGTCGAGCACGCGGTCTAGCGAAATGGCGAGCGTCAGCGCCGGAAGGACGAGGCCCAGCAGGTTCACCGGAACGTCGGCGACGTGGAAGTCGTGGGCGATGGGCGCGATCTGGGCCGACGCCATCAGGCCGCCGGACGCCACCATGACGAACATGATGTAGAGCAGCCAGAACACCGGGGTGCGGATCACCTTGCCCGGCCGGACGTCGACCTTGGTCTGGACCAGCCGGCTCGCCTTGGCGGCGGCCGGGGCCTTGGGCGCTTTCCGCAGGAACCAGGACAGCACGAAGATGACCAGACCCTGGGCGGTGCCGAAGAACAGGAAGGCCTGCTCGTAGCCGGCCGACTGGATCATGTTGGCGATGGGGATGATGGTCGCGGCGGCGCCGGCGCCGAAGCCGGCGGCGGTGATGCCGGCGGCAAGGCCGCGCTGCGTCGGGAACCACTTCAGCGCGTTGCCCACGCAGGTGCCGTAGACCGCGCCGGCCCCGACGCCGGCGACCACCGCGCCCAGATAGATCATGGGCAGCGAGTCCGCGACGGAGTCGATCACCCAGGCCAGCCCGACCAGGACGCTGCCGGCCATCACCACGACCTGCGGGCCGTAGCGGTCGACGAACCAGCCCTCGACCGGGACCAGCCAGGTTTCGGTGAACACGAAGATGGAAAAGGCGATCTGGATCGCCGCGCGGCCCCAGCCGTGTTTGGCGTCGATGGGGTCGACGAACAGGGTCCAGCCATATTGCAGGTTGGCGATCATCGCCATGCAGAGCAACCCGACGGATAGCTGGAACCACTTTGTGTTGACGAGGGAATTCGTGGTGCTGTTGCTGCTTTCGGACATTTCCTCGATCCCATTGCGGGCGGCGTTGCGAGTCCGGCCGCGGAACCGGCCGGGCGTCGAGCCGCACGTGTTCTGGGGAGCAGCGTCGCACCGCGTATTTGGTATTCCAAATACACTTTGCGCAGAGCTGCCCAAATTCCACGCTGCGGAAATCCAGCCGGGCCTGGCTTGCTTTTTTCCAAAACCATCCGGGCCAGCACGCCTGTGCCGCCGGTGCGCCACGAACGGCGCCACCGGCCGTGATTCAGGACAACAGACGCACGGGCTGAGCCGTTTGTTGCCAAAGCCAATGGCCTATGGCAGAACATTAGGAGAAGCATCGACAACAGAAATATCGGCGGAACGCATGCCATTCGCTTACATTTATACCGATTTATCGAAGACTCGAAAAGAGGTATGACGAACCGGATATTTCATTGGTTTTTGGCGAAGGGCGGTCCGTAGGGATGTCCGACATCGCATGCAATTCCCAAACGTCCCTGCGCGCGTTCCCGTGGAGGCGAAGTCTCTCCGCAGCATCGGCCCTGGCGATTGCGCTGGCGTCTTTCTGGCTGATCGCCGTGTATGGCTCGCTGGGCCGGCCGATCTGGATCGACGAGTTCCTGCATTTCGCGCTGGGCGCCAGCCGTTCCGTTCATGAGGCCTTGGCGGTCATCCACGAGACGACGAAGGCCGTCAACCACGGGCAGACCGGCGCCTACATGCTGCTGGACTACGCCCTGCTCCAGGCCTTCGGCGCCAGCGCCTTCGCGCTGAGGCTGCCGAGCCTGTTGAGCGGCGTTTTGCTGCTGGCGGCGGCCTTCCTGTTCTTCCGCGCCCGGAAGGTCGGGGTCATCGGCACCGTCGCCTTCCTCCTGGCGGTCGCGGGGCAGCCGGACCTCATGCATTACGTGGGCGAGGCGCGTCCCTACATGCCGCTGGCCGCCTCCGTGGTCGGGGTGCTGGCCTATTACGCGACGCCGCTCGACGAGCGCCGGCGCTGGCCCGTGGCCGCGCTCGGCTGGGTCTCGGTGATCCTCGGCGCGTCGATGCACCCGTATTTTCCGGTCTACTGGTTCGTGCTCTGCCTGTTCGGCTTCTGGATGGCCTGGCTGGAGGGGCGGCAGACGGTCACCCTGCGGAGCGCGATCACCTTCGCCAACCTTCCGCTGTCGATCACTGGCACGCTGCTGGTGTTCGGCATCGGTGCGGTGACGTGGCTCCAGGGCGGCCCCAGCTTCGCCTTCGACCCGTTTCAGTGGCTGACCAACGGGCTGTGGCACGGCTTCACGCGGGGCAGCCACTTTCAGTTCATCCCCGACGACGTCACCGCCGTGCTGGCCGTCGCCGCGGCCTGTCCGCTGCTCTACCCGGTGGCGCCGCGACGGGTGAAGCCCGTCCTGCGGGGGCTGGTCGCGGCGTCCGTGCTGATCCTGCTCGCGCTGGCCGTGTCGGTGCTGCTCGGCGCGGCGTCCTACGTCCGCCATTACTGGATCCTGCCGCGCCAGTGGATCGCCTCCATGGCGCTGGTGCCGTTGGGCGTGGTCTGGTTCGGCTGCGAAGTCTTCCGGCAGCTCGGGCGCGTGCACGGGATGGTCGCGGTCATCTTCGCCCTGGCCGCCGTCGATTATCTGGCGGGGACCACCCTGCCGGTCATGCAGCCCAGGGCGGTCGCGTTGCGGGCGTGGGCGTCGGCGCCCACCGCGCAAGCCCCGGCCGATGCGGCGCCCGTCGAGCCGGCGGTTCCAACCGAGAACGACGGCTGGGTCAGCCTCGCCAACCGCAACGTCGAGGCCGGCGGGCCGGTCTGGCCCGTCTTCCGCAGCTATTACGAAAGCTACCTCGACGCGGCCGAGCGCGCCGCCCGAACGAACTGATCCGGCCGGTCCGGCCGGCCGATGGGGAAAGACCGATGGGGGAAGGACGCATGATCGAGACTCCCGTGCCCCGCCTGCGTTCCGGGCGACGGATCGCCGTCGTGACCCCGGTCCTGAACGATTGGGACTGCCTGTACGCGTTCCTGCTGGCGGTCAACGCGCTGGCGCCGCGCCTCGGCCGGGTCAGCGTCTTCGCGGTGGACGACGGGTCGACGGAGCCGGTCGATGCCCGCCGGCTGGAGGCGGTCGCCGGGAACCTGGAGCGGCTGGCGGTCATCCAGCTGTCCTGCAACCTCGGCCACCAGCGGGCCATCGCCGTTGGGCTGACCCAGGTGGCGGCGCAGGGCGGCTTCGACATGGTGATCGTCGCCGATTCCGACGGCGAGGACCGGCCGGAGGATTTCCTCACCCTGATCACGGAGCATGAGCGCGCCCCCGCCTCGGTCGTGGTGGCGCAGCGCCGCAAGCGGTCCGAAGGCTACCTGTTCCGCCGCGGCTACGCCGTCTACAAGTCGCTGTTCCGGATGCTGACCGGCAAGGTCATCGATTTCGGCAACTTCTGCCTGATCCCGATGGAGCAGTTGGACCGCTTTCTCCACATGGCGGAGCTGTGGAACCATCTGGCGGCGACGGTCGTCCGCTCGCGCGTCGCCATCGTCCGGGTGCCCACGGAGCGCGGCGCCCGCTACGCCGGCCGGTCCTCGATGAACCTCGTCTCGCTGGTCACCCACGGGCTGAGCGCGATGTCGGTCTTCAGCGACTTCCTTTTCGTCCGGCTGCTGCTGGTCTGCGGCGTGGTCGCCGGAGCGTCCGGGTTGCTGGGCTTCGCCGCCTTCCTCGTCCGCATGACGACGGATCTGGCCGTGCCGGGCTGGGCGACGACGGCGGTCGGCGTGGCGACCATCATCCTGTTCCAGGCGATCACGCTGCTGAGCGTCGCGGCCTTCATGATGCTGGCCAACCGCTCCGCCGCTCCGATCCTGCCGGCGCGTCAGGCGCCGCACTATGTTCGCAAAACAATCATGGTCAGGGACAGATGCCGGACAGCGGCTTTGCCTACAGCGGCTCGGAACTAGAGGTCTTCGCGGCGGCCACCAACTGGCGGTCCTATTGGGGCGCGCAGGTCCGCCCCTTCCTCGGCCGCCGGGTGCTGGAGGTCGGGGCGGGGATCGGCTCGGTGACGCGCGCCCTTTATCATGACGGTGTCGAGCGCTGGGTCGCGCTGGAGCCGGACGCCGGCATGGCCGCCCGCCTCGCGGCCGTGGTGGCGGAGGGCGGGCTTCCGGCCGCCGTCGCCCCCCGCTGCGGAACCGTGGCGGCGCTGGCGCCGGACGAGCGCTTCGACACCGTCCTCTACATCGACGTGCTGGAGCACATCGCGGACGACGCCGGCGAGCTGCAACGGGTGGCCCGCCACGTCGAGCCCGGCGGGCACATCGTCGTCCTGTCGCCGGCCCACCAGTTCCTCTACACGCCCTTCGACGCCGCCATCGGCCACCACCGCCGCTACGACCGCGCGAGCCTGCGGCGGCTGAAGCCGGAGGGGTTCAGCCTCGCGTCGATGCGCTATCTGGATTCCGTGGGCATGCTGGCGTCGCTGGGCAACCGTCTCGTCCTGAAGGCGGCGCAGCCGAAGCCCGCCCAGATCGCCCTGTGGGACCGCTGGATGGTCCCGCTGTCCCGGCACCTCGACCCTCTGCTCCGCTTCCGCTGCGGCAAGTCGCTGATGGCCGTCTGGCGGAAGGACGGCGTCCGGTGACGGAGCTATGGGATGCACACAGTGCGGGATGCCCGAACGAGCAAAAAAGTCCTTCTCCCCTTGGGGGAGAAGGGCTGGGATGAGGGGTCGTTACGCCCGGCAGGGCGGAAAAAGCCGACGCTCTATCCGTTGTCGACGTTTCACCCTCACCCCAACCCCTCTCCCCTCAAGGGAGAGGGGCTTTTGCACGCCAGATCAGCCACTTACCGTTCTTGCGAGATCTGCGCATCATTTAGGATGACGGAGAACTGAATGGCGGCGGAGGCGATCAAGGCCCTGCTTTCCGGACGGCGGGCGCTGCGGTTCGCCCTGGTGGGGGTGGCCGCGACGGCGACCTATTACATAGTGACCGTCGGCCTGTCGGACGGCTGGACGGGGGTTCGGCTGCCGGCCTCCGTGGCGAACCTGATCGGCTTCGCGGTGTCGCTGGCCCTGTCCTACGTCGGGCACCATCGCTTCACCTTCGGCAAGACGAGCCGCCACGACCACTACCTGCCGCGCTTCGTCGCCGTGTCGCTGACCCTGGCCGCCCTGTCGACGGGGGCGGTCCATCTGATGACCGGGCTTTTCGGCGTGCCCGCGGCGGTGTCGGCCGGGATCGTGGCGCTGTGCTACCCGCCGGCAAGCTACGCCCTGAACACGCTCTGGGCATTCCATCGGTAGCGGACCTGCGCGTGAATTTTATTCAACCTGGAAGCCCGGGCTACCGCAGCCCGGAAGGCCAGCGTTGTTGAATACCGGAATAGGACGTACAAACCGGCGTCCGATTACGGCTTGAATGCTCCTTCCAGTCGCGAAAACGGTGTGGTAAAGCAACGCCATGATCTTGGCTGTCCCTAACTTTTTCTAAAAAGTTGAGAGAACTGCCATTTGTTCGTGGAAAGCGTGACCCCGATCTTGCCGGAAAAGCCCCATGCCGAGCGCGCCCCTTTCAGACTTGCACCCGCCCCCCTCGGGCGACCCATCCCCATCCTCCCGCTTTGAGACACCCTTGCCCGGTTCGGCACCGGCGGGCGTTTCGCCGCGGCCCGCGGGGGTCCGCATTGGATCGCCGCAGGATTTGGCCGCCGGCCTGATGATCGCGGCGATCGGCCTCGGCGCGCTGTGGCTCGGGCGCGATTGGCCGACCGGAACGCTGGCCGCCGTGCAGTCCGGCTTCTTCCCCCGGCTGCTGAGTGTTCTGCTGCTGGTGTTCGGCACCATCGTCGCCGTGCGCGGCATGCTGATCCCCGGTGAAGGGCTGTCCGCCTGGGCGTGGCGCCCGCTGCTCGGGGTCACGGTCGCGGTGCTGGCCTTCGCCGCGGCGCTGGAAAGCCTGGGGCTCGTCGCCGCGGTGCTGCTGCTGGTGGGTCTGGGCAATCTGGCCGGGCAGCCGTTGCGGCTGGTGCCGCTGGCGGCGCTCGGCGCCGGGCTCGCGCTCGGCTGCATCGCCCTGTTCGTCTGGGGCCTCGGTCTTCCGATCCAGGTGTGGCCATGATCGACCTGTTCAGCAACCTCTGGCTCGGCCTCGGCATTTCGCTGTCGCCGGGCAACCTCGCGCTTTGCTTCGGCGGGGCGCTGATCGGCACGCTGATCGGCGTGCTGCCGGGCATCGGCCCGACCGCCACGGTCGCCATGCTGCTGCCGCTGACCTTCTATCTGCCGCCGGTCGGCGCGCTGATCATGCTGGCCGGCATCTTCTACGGCTCGCAGTACGGCGGCTCGGCCACGGCCATCCTGGTCAACCTTCCGGGCGAATCCTCGTCGGTCGTCACCTGCCTGGACGGCTACGCCATGGCGCGGCAGGGCAAGGCCGGCGTGGCGCTGGCCACGGCGGCGCTCGCCTCGCTGTTCGCCGGGATCGTCACCACGGCGGTGATCGCGCTGGCCGGCCCGCCGCTGGCCGGCGTGGCGCTTGCCTTCGGCCCGGCGGAGTATGTGTCGCTGATGCTGCTGGGCCTGATCGGCGCGGTGACGCTGGCGCACGGCTCGGTCATCAAGGCCATCGCGATGATCGTGCTGGGCCTGCTGCTGAGCATGGTTGGCACGGACGTCAATTCCGGCGAGACGCGCTTCACCTTCGGCTTTCCGCAGTTGTACGACGGAATCGACTTCGTGCCGCTGGCCATGGGGCTGTTCGGCCTGACGGAGATCATCACCAGCCTGGAACAGACCGGCGGCGAGGGGCGCAAGACCGCCCCCATCTCCAGCCTGTGGCCGAGCCGCAAGGACTTCAACGAGGCTTGGCCGGCGGCGGTGCGCGGCACGGTGCTGGGCTCCATGCTGGGCATCCTGCCCGGCGGCGGCGCGACGCTCGCCTCCTTCGCGGCCTATTCTCTGGAGAAGAAGATCGCCCGCCGGCCGGAGCGCTTCGGCAAGGGCGCCATCGAGGGCGTGGCCTCGCCCGAGGCGGCCAACAACGCCGCGGCGCAGGCCTGCTTCATCCCGATGCTCAGCCTCGGCATTCCGCCCAACGCCATCATGGCGCTGATGATCGGCGCCATGACCATCCACGGCATCACGCCGGGGCCGCAGATCATGACCAAGCAGCCGGAGCTGTTCTGGGGCATGATCGCCAGCATGCTGGTCGGCAACGTGATCCTGGTGATCCTGAACCTGCCGATGGTCGGCCTGTGGGTGCGGCTGCTGAAGGTGCCCTACGGTTATCTGTTCCCGGCCATCCTGGTCTTCTGCTGCATCGGCACCTACACGCTGAACAACAGCACCTTCAACGTGGTGCTGATGGCCGGCTTCGGCGTGCTCGGCTACATCCTGCGCAAGCTGGACTGCGAACCGGCGCCGCTGATGCTGGGCTTCGTGCTTGGCCCGATGCTGGAGGAAAACCTGGGGCGCGCGCTGCTGCTGTCGGGCGGCGATCTGACCGTCTTCGCCACGCGTCCCATCAGCGGCAGCCTGCTGGCGGTCTGCGCCCTGCTGCTTGCGCTGATCGTGCTGCCCTCGATCCGCCAGAAGCGGGACGAGGCCTTCCAGGAAGAGTAAGCCCTCACCCGCTCCCCGTCCGTCCTGAACCCCCCGCCGCCCCCGCGGCGGGGGCTCCGTCGTGAAAGGCTGCCTATCCATGACCGTCAACAACGATTTCGCCCGCCCCGCCCCGGAGCTGATCGAGGCCTTCCGGACCCAGTCCCCCGCGACCCTGCACGAGGCGATGGGCAAGAAGGGCGCCATGTGCCACCCGATCAAGCCGCTGTATCCGGGCATGCGGGTGTGCGGGCCGGCGCTGACCGTGTTCTGCCCCAACCCGATGGACAACCTGATGGTCCATGTCGGCCTGGCGCTGGCGAAGCCGGGCGACGTGCTGGTGGTGGACTTCAAGAGCATGGAGGAGGCCGGCCCCTGGGGCGACGTGCTGACCGCGTCGGCCATCGCGCGCGGCGTGGCCGGGCTGGTGATCGACGGCTGCGTGCGCGATGCCGCCGCGATCCGCGACATGGGCTTCCCGGTCTTCTGCCGCGGCACCAACATGAAGGGCACCTACAAGACCCAGGCCATCGGCGACATCAACACCACGATCACCTGCGGCGGCGTGATGGTGTCGGCGGGCGACATCGTGGTGGGCGACGACGACGGCGTGGTGGTGGTGCCGCAGGCCGAAGCCGCCGCGACCCTGTCCAAGGCGAACCAGCGCGAAGAGGCGGAGGCGGAGTTCCGCCGCCAGCTGGAGGCCGGAAAGACCACGATCGAGGTGCTCCAGCTGGAACACTATCTGGACGCGGCCCGCATCAAGCTCTGATGCGGCCGGCGCCCGCGTGGCGGGGCAAGGCCGCCGCGCGGGGCCGCGCCCCGTTTCCATTTACGCGTGTATGCGCGCCGTTGCCCGAAGAAGCTCAATTATAATTCGCATGTATGTCATGTCCGCATGCGAATAGTGGATATAAACATAAGATAATCACGCACCGGTAGTCAGTCCTGATCGGTCATGCTACTGTGCCGCCCGAAACGGGTGGAAGCGTGTTGTCCTCGGGACCATGCCTCCCCGCGCAAGGACTGTGGGGACGATGCCGACGATCCTGATGTATTGCCAAGTCAGCTACGGTGCCGGGCATTGGGTCCGCACCGCGGCGCTGGCTTCGGAACTGCTCCGGCGGTTCCGCGTCGTGCTCGCGGTGCGCGGCACGCCGGGCACGGATGCCGTGCCGGCTCCGGGGGTCGAGATCCGGCAACTGAACGACGACGTCACCCTGGCCGGGCTGGTGGAGCGTGAACGGCCCGCCGCCATCGTCGTCGAATATTTCCCCTTCGGCCGGCAGGAGGCGGCGGACGAGCTGCTGCCCGTCCTCGACCGCGCGCGGCGCACTCCCCAACCCCCCGTCGTGCTGTGCAGCCTGCGCGATGTGCAGCAATGCCGCCGGCGCCAGCAGCAGGCCTTCGACGCGCGGGTGTGCGAGATCGTCAACGGCGTCTTCGACGCGGTCCTCATCCATTCCGACCCCACGCTCTTCGCGCTGGAGATGACCTTCGCCCGGGCGGGCGACCTGCGCGTGCCGGTGCTGCACACCGGCTATGTGGTGCCGGACAGCCCGGTTCGCCCGTGGCCCGGCCCGCCGGAGGAGCCGCGCGTGCTGGTTTCCGTCGGCGGCGGGCGTGGCGGTGAGGATCTGCTGCGCGCCGCCCTCCAGGCGCAGCGGTCGGGCCTTGCCGAGGACTTCGCCATGCGGGTGCTGGCCGGCGCCTACCTGCGCGAGGAGGACTGGACCGCCTTGCAGGAGATGGCGCGCGGCGTGCCCCGGCTCGAGCTGGTCCGCTGGTCCACCGACCTGCCGGCGGAGATGGCCGCGGCCAGCGTGTCGGTCTCCCGCTGCGGCTACAACACCGCACTCGACCTGCTGCGCACCCGCCCGCCGGCGCTGGTGGTCCCCTACGCCACGCCGACCCAGGACGAGCAGACCCGGCGCGCCATGAAGTTGGCCCGGCTGGGCGCCGTCCGCTGGCTGAGCCCCGACCGCGCGAGCCCCGAACGGCTGGCCGAGGAAATCCGCCGCACCGCCGACTTCCGCCCGGCACCGCTGGACATCGACCTGGACGGCGCACGCCGCTCGGCGGCGCTGGTCGCTGACCTCATCAAACAGGCGCCCGCGTGCTGATCGTCAACGTCCACAACGTGGTGGCGGGGGACGCGGACGCCTTCGACGAGGCGATGGGCACGCGCCTGCACGTCCACCGCTTCGAAGCGGCGATCGACCGCCTGTCGGCGCGCTACCGCTGGGTGTCGCTGGCCGAGGCCCAAGCGGCGGCGGAGTCCGACGCCGTGGCGGCGCTGACCTTCGACGACGGCTACCGGGGCGTGCTGCGCCACGCCTTTCCCATCCTGCGCGCGCGGGGCATTCCCGCAGCGGTCTTCGTCATCACCCAGGCGTTGCAGCCCGACCGCCCGCTTTTCCATTTCGAGGAGCTGGAGCTGGCCTTCCGCCTGACCGGGGCGGAGTGCGTGGACTTCGCCCCCATCAAGGCGGGCCGCCACCCGCTGGACGGGGTCAAGGACCGCGTGCGCGCCTTTTCCACCGCCAAGGCGGCGCTGAAGCGGATGCCCGAGGCGCAGCGGAGTGAGACCCACGCCCGGCTTCTGGACCGGCTCGGCGTCACCCCGGCGCAATGCCGGGCGGCGGCGCAGAACGACGAGCGGTTCGAGACGCTGACCGCCGAGGATCTGGCCTTCCTCCACGGGCAGGGCTGGACCATCGGGTCGCACACGCGCACCCACCGCACCCTGTCCGGCCTCGACCCGGCGGAAGCGGCGGCGGAGATTTTCGGCTCGCGCGACGATCTGCGCGCGCGGCTGGGGCTGGAGGCGATGCCCTTCGCCTACCCCTACGGGCGCCCGCACCATGTCGGGCCGCTCGCCCCGGCCCTGGTCCGGGAGGCCGGCTACAACGGCGCCCTGACCATGTTCGGCGACCGCGACGGGCCGGGGGCGCCGCCCTTCGAACGGCGCCGGATCGATGTCCGGGATCTTTTGGGCCGGGATTTGGAAAAGGCCCCGTGACGCGGGGCGGCGGAATTCGTGACGAGGATTGGCAATGCAACGAATACTTCTGGTCTGCGTCGGTCATGACGAGGGTCTGTCCCCCTGGGCCTACCTGGATCTGCCGCGTTTCCTCCGCCAGAAAGCCTTCATGGCGCCGCTGCATCTGGCGACCATCGCGGCGCTGACGCCCGAGGACATCGAGGTCCGCATCTGGGACGAGCCGGTGCACGGCTTCATCGACGAGAACACCGACCTCGGCGGTTCCTACGACCTCGTCGGGCTGACCGGCTTTTCCAGCCACATGGAACGCGCGGTCCGCATCGCCCGCATCCTGCGCGGGCGCGGGCTGACGGTCGCGGCCGGCGGCCCCGGCGTCACCGCCGCGCCGGAGGCCTTCCGCGAGCATTTCGACCATCTCTTCATCGGCGAGGCCGAGCTGACCTGGCCGAAGTTCCTGGAGGACGTGAAGGCCGGCTGCGCGGTGCAGGAATACCGCTCCCCCACGCTGCCGGACCTGGCGCTGTCGCCGCCACCGCGCTGGGACAGCATCGCCGACGTGATGAAGGGCAACTACGTCACCGGAGGCATCCAGGTGACGCGCGGCTGCCCCTTCAACTGCGAATTCTGCGGCGTCTGGCAGACCTTCGGCCGCAAGATGCGCACCAAGCCCATCGAACAGGTGCTGGAGGAGCTGCGCACCATGCACCGCCTGGGTATGGAAAGCGTGCTGTTCTGCGCCGACAACTTCGTCGGCGACCGCGCCTACGCCAAGGAGCTGCTGCGCGCCGTCACCCCCGTGAACAACGGCTTCGAGCGCCCGATGACCTTCGCGGCGGAGCTGGACATCACCATCGCGCGCGATCCGGAGATGATGGAGCTGCTGGCCGACGCCAACTTCTCCGGTCTGCTGATCGGCATCGAGACGCCCAACAAGGAAAGCCTGATCGAAATCCGCAAGCGGCAGAACCTGCGCGGAAGCCTCGTGGACACCTGCCGGACCATCCAGTCCTACGGCGTGCCCATCGACGGCTCGATCATCGTCGGCTTCGACCACGACACGGTGGACACCTTCGACCTCCAGTTCGAATTCCTCCAGCAGTCCTGCATCCCGATCCCGCGCATGCACATGCTGAAGGCCATCGCCGGCACCGAGCTGCGGGAACGGCTGGTCCGCGACGGGCGCGTGCTGGACATCGCGAAGCTGACCGGCGACACGGGCCATTACCTGGACGCCAACGTCCACTGCAACATCCTGCCCGCCGGGATGAGCCGGGTGGAGCTGCTGTCCGGCTATCTCCGCCTCGTCGAGCGCATCTTCGACTGGACCAACTTCGAAGAGCGGATGTACGGCTTCATCGACAACGTCACCCGCCCGCCGCAGGTGCCGGAGCGCGTGTCCGCCGCCAGCGCCGCCGAAGGGCTGAAGTCCCTCTTCACGCGCTTCCCGGAGCACGTCCAGCCGCACATCGGCCGCATCCTCGCCCACGCGGAGAAGAACGCCCCCTACATGGTGACGGTGGTCGGCCGGCTGATCTTCCGCCACTTCTTCGAATCCGCGCGCGTTCCGGCGATGCGCGAGGCCATTCACCGCCAGATCGCGCTGGAGGAATCGCTGGGCGACGCCACCGTCCGCGCCACCACCGTCGCGGCGTGACCAGAATCCCCCTCTCCCGCCCAGGGCTATCGCATTTGGAGAAGACGTTCCTCTTCTATGATATTCGTCATCCCCGCGAAGGCGGGGATCCAGCCTTTTCAGCCGCTTATGTGCGAAGTTTTCTGGATCCCCGCCTTCGCGGGGATGACGGTGATCCTATGAATGGAAATCAGTCTCCATATGCGATTGCCCTCCCTCTCCCGCCGGAGGCGGGCGAGGGGGTTAAAGTCCGCCACACGCATAAGTGTCGGCTTTTCGCGATTGACAGAATACATACGCCAATTACACTACTAGTACGGGTCAATGTGCGTATGTATTCAGCTTACGTCATTGTTATCTTGAGAGATCAGCAACTATAGCGAGCCGGCGTCGCCGATGGAACGGTCGAACGAACATCCCCAGGCGACACCGGCCCAGGCGACACCGGCCCAGGCGACACCGGCTTTGCCGCGCGCGGAGCCGGCTCCCGGCGGGACATGGTGCGTGCTGCCCTGGCTGCACCTGTTCGTCAGCGAGATGGGGCACTTCCACCCCTGCTGCATGGCGCTGGGCGGTCCGGAAACCATCAACCGGGACGAGGACCAGACGCCTTATGTGGCCTCCGCCCCCGGCGCGATCGAGACGGCCTGGAACTCCGGCTTCATGAAGCGGCTGCGCACGGACATGCTGGAGGGCCGCCGCCCGGCCGCCTGCGCGCGCTGCTTCCGGGACGAGGATTTGGGCATGCACAGCCACCGGCTGATGTCCAACGCCATGTTCGGGGAGCACGTGGCCGGGGCGCTGGCCGCGACCGGGGCGGACGGGACCTCGCCGTCGTCGCTGATCCGCAGCGTCGATCTGCGGCTCGGCAACGTCTGCAACCTGCGCTGCCGCATGTGCTCCCCGCGCTCCAGCAAGGCGCTGATCCCGGAATTCGCGCGGCTGCACGGTCTGGTGGAGGACGACCCCCGGCTGGTGAAGCTGAAGCGCATCGACTGGTACGCGCGCCCCGAATTCCGCGAGGCGTTCGAGGCCTGCGCGCCCTCCGTCGAGCGGCTGCACTTCGCCGGCGGCGAACCGCTGATTGCGGAGGAGATGTTCGGCTTTCTGGAACATCTGGTCGAGACCGGCCTGGCACCGGGGATCACGCTCGGCTACGTCACCAACCTGACGGTGCTGCCGGAGCGGGTCTTCGCGCTCTGGCCCCATTTCAAGCGGCTCAGCATCACCGTCAGCCTGGACGGCGTCGGCACGACGAACAGCTACATCCGCCACCCCTCCAAATGGGACGTGCTGGACCGCAACCTGCGCCGGCTGGACGCCGAGGCGGACCGGCTGAAGTGCAGCGGCGGCCTGAGCCTGAACATCACGGTGCAGGCCTACAACGTGCAGCGGCTGGACGAGGCCATCGAGTACGCCGTCACCGCCCTGCCCCATTTCGAACGGCCGCGCCTGAACCTGCTGTCCTACCCGGAACAGTTCGACGTCCGCCTGCTGCCCGCCGACATGAAGCGCCGCGCGACCGAGCGGCTGCGCGCGGCCGTGGCGCGCTTTGACGGTTCCTCGGGGGGCCGCTGGCCGGCGCACTGGCGCCGCAAGGACGTGGACGAGCTGCTGTCCTCCATCGACGGCATCATCGACTACATGAACGGCGCCGACCGCAGCGACCTGCTGCCGGAATTCCGCCGCTGGACCAGTGAGATGGACCGTTCGCGGGGTCAGAGCGTGGTGGAAGCCCTGCCCGAACTCGCGCCTTTGTTCGACCCGACGCCGATCCTGGGGGCCGCATGACCGAAGCACCGACGACGACCGTTTCCTCCGCCGCGCCCGGGCCGGGTCGCCTCGACCTCGCGCGGCTGGTGGATTTGCCCTCCCACGGCGACGATCGGGGCGTCCTGACGGCGGTGGAAGGCGGGCGCGACATCCCCTTCGAGATCCGCCGCGTCTATTTCCTGCACCACATCACCGCCGACCGGGGCGGCCACGCCCACCGCGACACCCACCAGATCGTCACGGCGGTGGCCGGGCGTTTCGACCTGATCCTGTCGGACGGCACGAACGAACGCAGCTTCACGCTGGACAGCCCGACGCGCGGCCTGCTGTTCGGGCCGATGCTGTTCATCCGCATGAGCAACTTCACCGACGACGCGCGCGCCGTGGTGATGGCCAGCACCCATTACGACAAGCACCGCTCCATCCGCTCGTGGGAGGAGTATCTGGAGGCGATCCGGTCATGATGGGCGCCGCCCTCCTCGCCAAGCCCGCCGCCGGGACGGAGCCGGAAGACGCCTTCCTGCGCTCCGCGCTGGCCACCGACAGCCCGGTCTTCCCGCTGGAGGCCTTCCGCGAATGGCTGGCCGGCCAGCGCATGGCCAACCGCATGGAAACGCGCCGCATCGCGTTTGCGGAGCTGGACCAGTGGCACTGGACCGACGCGCCGCGCGCGCTGGCCCACCGGTCGGGCAAGTTCTTCACCGTGCAGGGCGTGCGTGTGGAGACGGATTTCGGCCCCGCGACCAGCTGGGACCAGCCGATCATCAACCAGCCGGAAATCGGCATCCTCGGCACCATCACCCGCGACTTCGGCGGCATCCGCCATTTCCTGATGCAGGCGAAGATCGAGCCCGGCAACATCAACGGCATCCAGATCTCCCCCGCCCATCAGGCGACGCGCAGCAACTACACCCGCGTGCACGGCGGCAAGCCGCCGCTGTACAACGAATATTTCACGGAGCGCGGGCACGCGCGCGTGCTGGTGGACCGGCTGCTGGGCGAGCAGGGCTCCCGCTTCCTGCGCAAGCGCAACCGCAACATGATCGTCCACGCGCATGAGGACGTGCCGCTGGCCGAGGGCTTCTGCTGGCTGACGCTGGGGCAGATCAAGCGGCTGCTGCGCGAGGACAACCTCGTCAACATGACCGCGCGTTCCGTGCTGAGCTGTGTGCCCTTCGCCGCCGCCGCCGGAACGCGCCAGCCGCAGCCGGAGGAGATCGAGGACTGGGGCCTGACCGGCTTCGGCCGCGACCTCGCCCTGTCGCTCTACGACCGCAAGGCGGCGCTGCACCCGGACAACGACGTGCTGAGCTGGCTGGTGGATCTGCGGGCGCGCTACCGCCTGTCGCTGGAGCGCCGGCCGCTCGACCAGCTTGAGAACTGGCGCATGACGGAGGACGAGATCAGCCACGCCTCCGGCCGTCACTTCTCGGTCGTCGCCGTGCAGGTGGAGGCGCAGGGGCGCGAGGTGGTGCGCTGGAGCCAGCCGCTGCTGCGCCATTCCGGGCGCGGGCTGAACGGCTTCCTGCTGCAGCGGATCAACGGCGTGCTGCATTTCCTGGTGCGCGCCTGCCTGTTCCCCGGCAACACGGAGCTGTTCGAGCTGAACTCCACCGTGTCGCGGGCCAACGCCGAATCCCATTTCGGCAAGCCCAGCGCGCCGCCCTTCCTGGATTTCTTCCACAACCCGCCGGCCGCGTGGGTGCGCTACAGCGCCGTCCATTCGGAGGAAGGCGGGCGGTTCGACCGGTTCCAGAGCCGCTACATGGTGCTGGAGGTCCCGCCGGACCGGACGCTCGACCTGCCGGAGAACTACCGCTGGATGACGCTGGGCCAGCTCAACGACTTCGTGCAGCACGGGCACGTCACCATCGAGGGGCGCAACCTGCTGGCCTGCCTGGATTTTTCATCTGACAGCGAACAGGACGGGGGACCGTCGTGAGGGTTCTCCTGCTCGGCTATTCCTCCATCGGCCGCCGCCGCGTGCTGCCGGCGCTGGCCGCCATCGGGGTGACGCGAGTCGATGTCGCCACCCGCTCCCAGGGGGGGAGCGTGGCGCTGCCGGATGGGCTGTCCGGCCGCGTGTTCGACGACTACGACGACGCCCTGCGCCGCAGCGAGGCGGAGGTCGTCTACATCTCCACCGTCAACAGCCAGCACGCCGCCCAGGCCGCGACCGCGCTGGAACACGGCCGCCATGTGGTGATCGACAAGCCGGCCACCACCCACCCCGCCGACCTGCACCGGCTGGTGGATCTGGCGCGCCGCAAGGGCCTGCTGCTGGCGGAAGCGACGGTCTACGCCCACCACCCGCAGATCGACGCGATCCGCGCCGCCTTCGCGGAGGCCGGCGACGCGCCGACGCGGCTGCTGGCCGCCTTCAGCTTTCCGCCTCTGCCCCCGGACAATTTCCGCCACCGGGCGGAGCTGGGCGGCGGCGTGCTGCTCGACCTCGGCCCCTACGCGGTCTCGGTCGGGCGGCTGTTCTTCGGCGACGCCCCGACGGAGCTGATCGCGCGCGGCGACGACCGGGCCTTCTCCCTGATGGCCGTCTATCCCGGCGGGCGGACGATGGTCGGGCAGTTCGGCATGGGAACCGGCTACGTGAACCGGCTGGAGCTTCTGGGCGCCGACGTGACGGTGTCGGCGGAGCGCGTCTTCACCGTGACGCCCGACATGGACTGCACCCTGCGCGTCACCCGCCGCAACCAGCCGCAGCCCCTGACGGTGCCGGCGGCCGACTGCTTCGCGGAGTTCCTGAAGGCGGTCCTGGCCGCCATCGACCGCGGCGACACCGACACCTTCCTCCCCCCCATGCTGGCCGACGCCGACGCCGTCCACCGCCTGCGCTCGGGCATCCGCCCGGCGGAGTGACAAAAAGCCCTCTCCCATCGGGGATGGGAGAGGGAGAAATGGCACCTCACGCGGCCAGCAGGCGCCCGTACAGGCCCAGCCACTCGTCCCGTTCCTTGTCTGGGCTGAGGCGGGCGGCCAGTTTGCGGGCGCCAGTCGAGAGATGCGCGGCGAGCGCGTCGTCGGATAGCACGCGGGCGATGGCCTGCGCCATGGCGGCTGGGTCGCCGTGCGGCACCAGAAGGGCGGTGTCGCCGTCGTCCAGCACCTCGCGCATGCCGCCGACCGCCGTCGCCACCAGCGGCAGGCCCAGGCAGGCCGCCTCCATCAGCGCGTTGGGCAGCCCCTCGAAGGCGGAGGACTGGACGTAGCAATGCATGCCGCGCAGATGGCCGAACACTTCCGTTTGGGGGAAATGGCCGGTCACCACCACCTCGGCCTCCAGGCCGAACTCGCGGACCAGGGTGTGGGTCCACTCCTCCTCGTCGCGGTCGTGGAAGTAGCCGGCCATGACCAGCCGGCACCGCAGTTCGGCCGGAACGGCGGCGTAGCCGCGCACCAGCAGCGGCAGGTCCTTGACGCGCCGAAGCTGCCCCACCGTGCCGACCACGCCCCGGTTGGCGTCGGTCAGGCGCCAGGGCTCGGCGGCCTCCGGCACCGGGGCGACGCCGTTGCGGATGACGGAGGAGCGGCCCTCCACCGGAACCTCCCGCGCTACGCGCTGGAGGTACAGCTCGTTGACGGAGGTGATCCAGGTGGCCTTGCGCAGGCCCGACAGGATGGTGGCGCGCGTGTAGGGGTGGTCGATCAGGGTCAGCGCGTCGTTGCCGCGCACGCTTGCGATCACCGGGCGGCGGCCGGCGACGGTCGTGCAGGGGTAGACCGCCGTCAGGAAGAAGCCGTGGAACAGGTCGAAGCCAACGCGCCCGTCCAGGTCGCGCACCAGCTGGCGGAAGGCGAAGGCCGCCTGCGGGTTGCTGAAGTCGTGATACAGGCGGTGGACGGTGACCCCGTCCTCGACGTCGGTGCGCACCTCGCCGGTGGCGCCGGCGGTGTCGCAGGGGGTCACCACATGCACCTGGCAGCCGGCCGCGACCAGCAGCCGCGCCAGCCGGCGCGCGGCGATGGCGACGCCGCCGACGTGGGGCGGGTATTCCTGCGTGGACAGGCAGATCTTGGCGTCGAGGCTCATTCGGCCCATCCCCGGTCAGTAAAGGGCGAGGCTGGCGCCGTCCACGGCGGCCAGCCAGTCGCCGTCGTCGGTCGGCACGGCGTCGATGTGGTGCATGCCGACCGCGTTCCAGCCGGTGCCGGTGGCGCGCAGGATCGGGCTTTCGGGCAGCTCGTGCTCGGCGTAGTCGGTCTCGGTCAGGCGGTCGATCTCGAACACGCACAGGCGGCTGCCGTAGGACGGCCAGCCGTCCTGGGCGAAGCGCAGGATGCGCCCCTCATGGACCAGCATGCGCCCGCCGGGCCGCGTGCGGCTGCGGTTGCCGGGCCACAGCGGGCTGGCCGGATGCTCGCGCCAGGGGCCGTCCGGCCTGTCGGCCATGAACAGACGCATCTCGTCCAGGCCGCGCTGGGCGAACATCCACCAGCGGCCGTCGTGGTTCAACAGCGTGGCGTCGGCATAGCGGCCGTGCAGCAGCGTGCCCACGCACTCCCACCCGCGCGGGAAGTCGGTCGCCCGGTAGAGGCGCACCGACTCGGCCTGCCGCGTTTCCGGGACCATCCACACCGCACCGTCCCAGGCGAAGACCTGCGGGTAGGACAGGTGGAACGGCTCGCGCAGCACGACCGCGCCGTAGCTCCAGGCCAGACCGTCGGGGCTGGTGGCATGGGCGATCTCGCCCAGGTCCGTGGCGCCGTTCATCACCTCGAAGAACATGTGCCAGAGCCCGTCGCGGCGCAGCAGGAACGGGTCGGCCACGGCCTGCGCCGGGATGTCGGTGACGTCGCGGGCGGTCAGCGCCGGCCGGTCGGCCTTGTCCAGGGGGCGCAGGGCCAGGGGGCTGGGGCCGCGGTAGAGACCGATGGACCAGCGGTTGCGCCAGCGCGGGGCCTTCACCGCCATGTCGTGCCGTGCCCGTATGTCGATGCGGAAGAAATCGTCATGACAACCCTGTGTTGGCCTCTGTCGGCAGTTCCCGCGGCGAATCGGAGAATTCCGGCGAATGCTCTGGTCCGCTCCTCAAGCTCAACCGCGCGGAAACGCTGCATTTTCATTCGTTTGTACGGAAAACGGGGGGCGGGAGGCCGGCTTTTTATCGCATGCGATAATATACCGCCGGTTGGTGGATGTGCGATTGTATGCCGATCGCTGGTACGCCCCATGAATTGACTTTCTTTCGAAAGTTGATATACACCACAAAGCGATATTCACGCAATGAGATAGGCTTTCGATTTTGTTGCGTCGTATATCGTGCATCAGTCCCGAAACGACCGTCATAGGATGAGAAAATGCTGTATCTCGTGAGCCTCCAGGCGAAGGGTTTCATCAACCAGATGGAGGAAGAGCACCTCCAGGCGTTCAAGGACGGCGTCCAGAAGGCCATGTCGAAGGGCTCGATCGTCGGCGCCTATTCGAAGGTCGGCGGCGGCCTGGTCCTCGTCGTGAACTCGCCGGGCAACGCCGAGCTGACCGTCGAGCTGCGCAAGAACTTCATCATGGACGCCGAGGTCACCCCGCTCGTCCCGCTGCTGGACCTGCTGGACGCCCACGTCGAGCACCGCCGGACGGGCAAGGTCGCCGTCTGAGTCCGGCGCCTTGACCGGTTCACCGATCAGGGCAACCCCATCCGGGGTGGGGGATCCGGGCTTGCCCGCGATCTCCCTTCCGGGGGAGCTGTGGGGGGTCGCCGCCTACTTCAACCCGGCGGGCGCCCCCGTCATGCGGGACAATCTGGCCCTGTTCGGCCGGCGGGTCCGCGACCAGGGCCTGAAGCTTCTGATTGTCGAGCTTGCCTTCGCCGACGCGCCCTTCACGCTGCCCGACGACTGCGCCGACCTCTTGGTCCGCCGCCGCTCCGGCGCGGTGCTGTGGCAGAAGGAGCGGCTGCTGAACATCGGTGTGGAGTCGCTGCCGCCGTCCTGCGACAAGGTGGTCTGGCTGGACGCCGACATCCTGTTCGAGAACGACGGGTGGGTGGGCGAGACGGCCCGGCTTCTTGAATCCTTTTCCGTTGTGCAGCCCTACGACACGGCCTGCTGGCTGCCGCGCGGCACGCGAACCCTGCCGCAGGATCTGCCATTTGGGCTGGGCGAGGGGCAATGCCTGCCGGGCATGGCCGCGGCGCTGGCCGGCTGCGCGGACCGACGCCGCGCGCTGGCCGATTATTTCATGCACGGCCACACCGGCTTCGCCTGGGCGGCACGGCGCGCCATCCTGGACCGGCACGGGCTGTACGACCGCAGCGTGCTGGGCGGCGGCGACGTGGCCATCGCCCACGCCATCTACGGCGACAACGACTTCTGGCGCGGCCTGAACCCCTACTGCCGCCAGCTGACGCGCCCGATGGTCGCCTCCATCGCCGAGTGGAGCCGCCGTTTCCACGAGGACGTCCAGGGCCGCGTCCATCACACGCCGGGGCGCGTGCTCCACCTCTGGCACGGCAGCATCGCCGGGCGGAAGTATGTGGACCGCGCCGCCATCCTGAAGGACAACGCCTACGACCCGGCGACCGACGTGGCCCTCGACGTGACCCTCGACGGCGGGGGCTGCCTGCGCTGGGCCAGCGACAAGCCGGATCTCCACGAACGGGTGCGCGGCTATTTCGCCCTGCGCGCCTCGGACACCGCCGCATGACCTTTTCCGATTCCACTGCCGATTCCGAAACCGACCCGTCGCCCAGCTTCTGCGTCCTGCCCTGGATCCATGTGTTCGCGGACGAGACGGGGGTGATGCACCCCTGTTGCCGCTCGGTCGGGTCGAAGCTGCCCAATGTCCGCGACGACGACGGGCAGCCACAGCGTGTTCACGATGGAGACGGGCTGGAGGCCGGGTTCAACACGCGCTACATGCGCGAGTTGCGCCGCGACATGCTGGACGGCCGTCGTCCGGCCCCGTGCGAGCGCTGCTACATGTACGAAGACCTCGGCATGCGCAGCCACCGCCAGTCGCAGAACGCGCAGCACCGGGCGCTGGTCCCGCGCCTGCTGGCCGAGACCGACGCGGAGGGGCGCGTCCCGGTGGCGCCGCGCACGGTGGACCTGCGGCTCGGCAACCTGTGCAACCTGCGCTGCCGCATGTGCTCCCCGCAGTCGAGCAAGGGGCTGATCGGGGAGTGGGCCGATTTCCACGGGGTGGAGACCACGCATCCCTATTTCGACGGGCTGCGCCGGCTGGACTGGTTCGCCCGGCCCGAGTTCTGGACGATGTTCGAGGCGCATTCCGGCGCGCTCGACCGGCTGCACTTCGCCGGGGGCGAGCCGCTGCTGATCGACGCCATGTTCGATTTCCTGGAGCGGCTGGTGGCGCTGGACCGGGCCAAGGACATCACCATCAGCTACAACACCAACCTGACCGTCCTGCCGGAGCGCGTGTTCGACCTGTGGCCGCGCTTCAAGGCGGTGCGCGTCACGGTCAGCCTGGACGCGGTCGGGGCGGTCAACAGCTTCATCCGCCACCCGTCGAACTGGGACGTGCTGGACGCCAACCTCCGCCGGCTCGACCGCGAGGCGGCACGGCTGAATTGCACGGGCGGGCTGGGCATCAACACGGCGGTGCAGGTCTACAACCTTTTCCACCTCGACGGCCTGCTGGAGTACGCCGCCGGAAGCCTGGCGCGATTCGAGGCGCCGAACCTGAGTATTCTGACGTACCCCGAACATCTCAGCGTCCGCATCCTGCCGCCGGAGCTGAAAGAGCAAGCCGAATCAACGCTTTCCGACCTGCTCGCACGGTCCGGCGCGCGCTGGGCGGCGCGCTGGGGCGAGGCCCAGGCGGCGGCCCTGTCGTCTGGAATCCAGGGGGTTCTCGACCACATGAAGAAGGTCGACCGCTCCGATCTCGTTCCTGATTTCCAGCGGTGGAGCCGACACCAGGACCAACACCGGAGGCAGGACACGCGGGCGGTGCTCCCCGAGTTGGCTCCGCTGCTCGCGGCCGCTCCCGATCAGGGAGGACCCGCGGACCATGACGGACAAGGCCCCCCGAACACACGCTGACACCCACGCGCTGCCGCTGCCGTCGCCGACCTTCTGCGCGCTGCCGTGGCTCCAACTCTACGCCGATCCGCTCGGCCGCGTGCGCGGCTGCCCTCTGGCCTACGGCGACGGGGCGGAAGCGCCCGCCCTGATTCATGGCCCTGGCGGGATCGAGGCCGCCTGGAACTCCTCCCTGATGCGCGGCATGCGCCGCGACATGCTGGCCGGGCGGCGGCCGGACGCCTGCGCCCTCTGCTTCCGTGACGAGGATATGGGGGTCCACTATTACCGGCACGGCTACAACCGGCTGTTCCAGGACCACATCGCCGAGGCCGCCGCCGCCACGGCGGAGGACGGGTCGGCCCCGATCGGTCTGGTCCGCAAGATCGACTTCTATCTGGGCAATTCCTGCAACCTGCGCTGCCGCATGTGCTCCCCCTTGTCCAGCCGGGCGCTGCTGGCGGAATGGGCGGAGATCAAGGGCTTATCGCCCCGCGATCCCTCGCTGGAACCTCTGCGCTCCATCGACTGGTTCACGCGCGCGGAGTTCCGGCAGGCCATCGACGCCGTGCTGCCCAATGTGGAGCGCCTGCACTTCGCGGGCGGCGAGCCTTTCCTGATCCCGCAGATGTTCGAGGTGCTGGAGCGTGTGATCGAGCTTGGCCACGCCATGCGCGTCACGCTCAGCTACAACAGCAACTTCACCACCCTGCCCAACCGGCTTTTCGATTTTTGGCGGCATTTCAAGGCGGTTCGCCTGACCGTCAGTTTGGACGGCGTCGGGCCGGTCAACGACCTGATCCGCGCGCCCTCCGTCTGGGCGGACATCGACCGGAACCTGCACACCATCGACCGCGAATTCGAGCGGGTGAACGTGGCCAGCCTGTCCATGAACGTGACGGTGCAGGTCTACAACGCCCTGCGCATCGACGAGCTGATCGCCTACGCCGCGGACTCCTTCGCACACATGGACGCCCCCAACCTCAGCCTGCTCAGCGCGCCGGAGGCGCTGAACGTCCAGATCCTGCCGCCCGACCTGAAGGAGGAGGCCGCCGCGCGGCTGCGCCGCTGCCTGGAGCGGTTCGAGGGCCGCTGGCCGGAACGCTGGAGCACGGCGCAAATCGACCATCTCCGGCACGCGGCAAACGGCATCGTCGAGCACATGATGGCCGCCGACCGGCGCGATCTTCTGCCGGAGTTCCGCCGCCTGTGCGCGATCCAGGACCGGCGGCGCAACCAAGACACCGCCCAAGCGTTGCCTGAGCTGGCGCCGCTGTTCGCCTGAGGCCCGTTCGCCTGAGCCCCATCGCTTCCATCGCCGCGGTCGCCCAACCGGAGGAGCCACCGACGATGACGTGTCTCGACACCCGCCCGACCGCGCAGGACGACGAACTGCCCTCCCGCAGCTTCTGCGTGCTGCCCTGGGTGCAGTTCGCCACCGACCAGCTTGGTCGCGTGCGCCCCTGCTATCTGACGGAATTCCCGCTGACGCCTGAGGCCCCGGACCGGGAGGCGGTGTCCGCCGTCGGCCCCGGCGGGGTCGAGGGGGCCTGGAACAGCGCGGCGATGCGGCGCATCCGCCGCGACATGCTGGCCGGGAAGACACCTCTCGAATGCCGGGACTGCCAGCGCGGCGAGGGGGCGGGGATGCAGCCCTACCGCCGCCGCCACAACCGCGTCTACGCCGACCGCATCGCCCCATCGGTCGCCGCCACGGCGGAGGACGGCACCGCCCCGCTTCACCTGATCCGCAAGTTCGACCTCTATCCGGGCAATTCCTGCAACCTGCAATGCCGCATGTGCTCCCCGGTCAACAGCACCGGCCTGATCGACGAATGGGTGGAACGGACGGGGCGCGCCGCCGACGATCCGCTCGTCACCGCGCTGCGCCGCATCGACTGGTACAAGCGCGACGATTTCCGCCAGTCGGTCGAGGCGCTCCTGCCGCAGGTCGACTGGCTGCATTTCCTGGGCGGCGAGCCCTTCGTCATCAAGCAGATGTACCAGATCCTGGAGCGCGCGGTGGAACTGGGCGTCGCCGGCAACATCACGCTCAGCTACAACACCAACCTCACCACCCTGCCCAAGCGCCTGACGGCGCTGTGGCGCCACTTCAAGGCGGTCAGCCTGACCGTCAGCCTGGACGGCGTCGGGCCGGTCAACGACCTGATCCGCTCCCCCTCGCGGTGGGAGGTTGTGGAGCGGAACCTGAAAACCGTCGATCGCGAATTCAAGAACATCGGCGTAACGGCCATGTCGATCAATACAACCATACAAGTGCATGGTGCGTTCGGTATTGACGCAATTGTCGATTATGCACTAAATTCATTCAACCATATGGATATACCGAATCTCAGCGTTCTCTCTCAGCCGGAGGCCTACAGCGTCCAGATTTTGCGGCCGGAAATGAAAGCGGAAGTTGCGGCGCGGCTGCGCCGGTGCGCCGAAAGGCTGGACACCGGGCCGGTGCGCTGGAGCCGCCGACAGGTGGACACCCTGCTGGACAACATCGAGGGCATCATCACCCACATGATGGCCGCCGACCGCCAGGATCTGATCCCCCGGTTCCGTGACCGCTGCCTGATGCAGGACCGCCGCCGCGCGCAACGCACCCTGGACGTGGTGCCCGAACTGGCGCCGCTTTTCGAGTAACCGCTTTTTCGCTTTGGGGGACATCTTGAGCATCGACACCCGTAAGGACTGCTGGAACGCCGTCGTCGAAAGCCTGAACGCGCTTCTCGACGAAAAGGGCGAGGAGCCGGGTGATCTCACCCCCGAAACGCGGCTCAGCGCCGACCTCGGCATTTCGTCGGTGGAGGCCATCCACCTGATGATCCATCTGGAAGACCGCCTCGAACAGCCCTTGAGCTTCGAGAAACTGGCGGTCCGCGACGGCGAGTATGTGCAGGACATCACCCTGGGCGAACTGCTGGCCTTCCTGATGGAGAGCCTGGGCATCAGCGAAACCGTGTGACCGATCATGCGCTGCACGATCCTGGCCCTCGGTTCGCGCGGTGACGTGCAGCCTTTGATTGCGCTCGGCGTCGGCCTGAAGGCCGCCGGCTTCGATGTGCGTTGCGCCGCCCCGGCGGATTTCGAGGGGACCGTGCGGCAGTACGGCCTCGACTATTTCCGGTTGACGGGCAACGCCTCGGCCTTCTTCGGCGGGCAGGCGGGGATCGCGCTGCGGGAGCGGACCCGCGACAAGCGGGAATTCGTCCGCTTCTTCGACGACTATCTCGGCACCTTCCTCGACAAGCTGATGGCCGCCTGCTGGGAGGCGTGCCAGGACAGCGACGCCATCCTCTGCTGGCCCTGGACGCGCGTCGGCCCGTCGCTGGGCGAACGGCTGGGGATCCCGGTCTTCGTGGTCAGCGTCAACCCGGTGCTGCACCTGCCGACCTCGGCCTTCGCCAACCCCTTCCAGGGGCCGGAGGAGCTGGAGTATCTGCCGCTCGGCCCGCTCTACAACCGGCTGAGCTGGCTGTGGGCGCGGCCCTTCACCCGCATCGGGCAGAAGCAGGTGGACCGCTGGCGCCAGACCACGCTGGGCCTGCCGACGATCCGCTGGCAGGACGAACTGCGGGCGCTGCGCCGCCTGCCGCACCTGTTCGGCTACAGCCCGGCGGTGCTGCCCAAGCCCTGGGACTGGGGCCGGCACATCCACGTCACCGGCTATTGGTTCCAGGACCGCCCGTCCGGCTTCACCCCGCCCGCCGATCTGGTGGAGTTCCTGGAGGCGGGCGAGCCGCCCGTCGCCATCGGCTTCAGCAGTCAGGTCGGCCGCAACGCCCGGCGCATCACCGCCGACGTGGTGGAAGGGCTGGAGCGGTCGGGCCGGCGCGGCATCATGATCGCCGGCTGGGGCGGGCTGAAGGGGGTGGAGCTTCCCTCCTCCATCTTCCGGGTGGATTCGATCCCCTACGACTGGCTGTTCCCGCGCGTCGCCGCGATGGTGCACCACGGCGGGTCGGGCTCGGCGGCGGCGGCGTTGCGCGCGGGCGTGCCCAGCTTCGCCATCCCCTTCGGCTACGAGCAGGGTCTGTGGGGCCGGCAGATCGCCAAGCTGGGCGTCGGCGTGGACCCGCTGCCGCCGTCGCAGCTCACCCCCCGCCGCTTCTGCGACGCCGTGCGGCGCGTGACCGAGGACGCCGGCATCCGCCGCCGCGCCACGGCGCTCGGCCTGACCATCATGGCCGAGGACGGCATCGGCGAAGCGGTGCGCATCGTCGAGCGCACCCTGACCAGCCGTTCCTCCAAGCCGGTGACCACCCTCCGCCCAGCCTTCGCGCGAGAGTAGATGATGACGCGCTTTGCCCGTGTGACGCTATCGGCTGTGACGCTGTCGGCGATCCAGTCCACACCCGGCATCGCCCGCGCGACGCTGCGGGCCGGCGGCATCGCCCTGCTGGACGCCGAACTGTGCCCCGCCGACGCGGTGCCTGCCGCCGCCGAGCATCTCGGCCGGCTTCTGCGCGACGCCGCGCCGGACGCTGCGGGCCGCATCGCGCTGCGCCTTGCCGCCGATCAGACGGAAACGCACGCCGCCCTGCTCGACCGGCTGGCGGGGACGCCGCATCCGCTCGTGCTGTGTGGCTGGCGGGGTGGCGACCTCGCCGGGCTGCTGTGCGCGCTCGACGCCCCCGGACGCAGCCTGTGGCTGGAGGTCACAGCGAGCGACGATCTGGACGCCGTCGATCCGGCCCTGCCGGTCACTGGCTGGCTGGGGCGTGGGTCCGAATGCGGCGGGCGCAGCGGGCGGGAGGCCGCCTTCATCCTGTGCCAGCGCTTGGCCCGTCAGAAGCGTCCCTTCTGGATCCAAGGCGGCATCGGCCCGTACAGCGCCGCCGCCTGCCGGGCCGCCGGCGCGGCGGGCGTGGTGCTGGACGACGCGCTGCTTCTGCTGCGCGAATCGCCCCTGCCCGCCCACCAGCGCGCGCTGCTCGGCGGCCTGGGCGTGGAGGACACGGTTGCCCTGGGTGCGGAGTGGGGCGCCCCCTGCCGTGTCGCCGACCACGCCGCCTTCCCCGCCGCCCGCGCCCTGCGCCGCCGCGCCGCCGAGATCGCCGAAACCGTCGCGGAGACCGAACGCCCCGCCGCGTGGCGCGCCGCCGTCGCCGGGGCGCTGGGCTGGGGCGAGCCGGACCGCGCCGCATGGCCGCTGGGCCAGGGTGCCGGCTGGGCCGCGACCGTGGCGGAGCGCCACGGCACGGTGGGCCGGCTGATCCGGGCCGTGCTGGAAACCAGCGAACGGAGCATCGCCACCGCCGCGCGGCTGCGCCCGCTGGAAGCGGACGGGCCGCTCGCCCGCTCCCATGGCACGCGCTACCCCATCGTGCAGGGGCCGATGACGCGGGTCAGCGACCGCGTGCCCTTCGCCCTGTCCGTCGCCGACGGCGGCGCCCTGCCCATGCTGGCGCTCTCTGTCATGAGCGGCGCGCAGGCCGGCGCCCTGCTGGAGGAAGCCAAACACGCGCTGGGCAGCCGCCCCTGGGGCGTCGGCATGCTGGGCTACCTGCCGGAGGAACTGTGGCAGGCGCAGGTGGAGGCGGTGGCGAAGGCCCGGCCGCCCCTGGCGCTGATCGCCGGCGGACGCCCCGACCACGCCGCGCGGCTGGAGGAGTTGGGGACCGCCACCTACCTGCACGTCCCGACCCCGCGACTGCTGCGCATGTTCCTCGACCAGGGCGCCAAGCGCTTCATCTTCGAGGGCAGCGAGTGCGGCGGCCACATCGGCCCGCTGCACGGCTTCGCCCTGTGGAGCGCAGCGGTGGACGTGCTGCTCGCCCAGCTTCCGCCGAGCGGGGCGGAAGGCGTGCATGTGCTGTTCGCGGGTGGCATCCACGACGCGCGCTCCGCCGCCATGGTGGCCGCACTCGCCGCCCCGCTGGCCGAGCGCGGCGTGTCCGTCGGCGTTCTGATGGGCACCGCCTACCTCTTCACGGCGGAGGCGGTGGAGGGCGGCGCGATCCTGCCCGGCTTCCAGGGACAGGCGATGGCCTGCCGGTCCACGGCGGTGATCGAGACGCGGCCGGGCCACCGCATCCGCTGCGCCCCCACCCCCTTCCTCGATGCCTTCGCGGCGCGCGGCCGTGCGCTGCGGGCGGAGGGCGTGGCGCCGGCCGAGCAGGGCGACGCGCTGGAACGCATGGTCGCCGGCCGCCTGCGTCTGGCCGCCAAGGGGCTGGAGCGCCGCACCGACGGCCTGCACCCGGTGGACGAGGCGCAGCAGCGCGCCGGTGGCCTCTACATGCTGGGCGAACTGGCGGTGCTGCGCGACGCGCCCGTGCGCTGCGCCGACCTGCACGAGGACGTGAGCGCGGGCGGCACCGATCTTCTGGCCGACCTCGCCGAGGGAGAGGCGCGGCGCAAGCAGCCCCCCACCCCGCGCCCGGCCCCGCCGCCGGTCGCCATCGTCGGCATCGGCTGCGTGCTACCGCGCGCCACCGATCCGGAAACGCTGTGGCGCAACCTGCTGGACAAGGTGGACGTGATCCGGGAAATCCCGCGCGACCGCTTCGACTGGCGCCTCTACTACGATCCCGATCCGGCGGCGCGCGACCGCATCTACGCCCGCTGGGGCGGCTTCATCGACCCGATCCCCTTCGACCCGCTGCATTTCGGCATCCCGCCGAAGTCGCTGCCCTCCATCGCCCTGCCGCAGCTTCTGGGCCTTGAGGTGACGCGCCGGGCGCTGCGCGACGCGGGCTTCGGCGACGCCATCGCGGAGGAGGCGTTGCGCAAGCGCACCGCCGTCATCGTCGGCGCGGCCAGCACCGGCGACCTCCAGCACTATTACCAAGCGCGCAGCAGCCTGCCGCTCTGCACCCAGCCGGGCGAGGACGCCTACCAGCGCCTGCCGGAATGGAGCGAGGAGAGTCAGGCCGGCATCCTGGTCAACGTCATCGCCGGGCGCATCGCCAACCGCTTCGACCTGGGCGGTCCGAACTTCACGGTGGACGCGGCCTGCGCCTCCTCCCTCGCCGCGCTCGATCTGGCGGTGCGGGAGCTGCAGACCGGCGGCTCCGACATGGCTCTGGCCGGCGGGGTGGAGCTGGAAGGCTCGCCGCACGCCTTCATGGCCTTCAGCAAGACGGGCGCCCTGTCGGCCACCGGCAAGGCCCGCGTGTTCGACGAGGGTGCCGACGGCATCGTACTGAGCGAGGGCGCCGTCATGCTGGTGCTGAAGCGGCTGGCGGACGCGGAGCGCGACGGCGACCGCGTCTACGCCGTGATCCGCTCCGTCGCCGGGTCCAGCGACGGCAAGGGCATGGGGCTGACAGCACCGAAGCCGGCGGGGCAGGTGCTGGCGCTCGACCGCGCCTATGCCCAGGCGGGGGTGGAGGTCGCCTCGCTTGGCCTGTACGAGGCGCACGGCACCGGCACCAAGGTCGGCGACCGGGCGGAGCTGGAGACCTTCACCACCGCGCTCCGCGCCGGCAACGTCCCGCCGCGCTCCTGCGCGGTCGGTTCGGCCAAGAGCCTGCTGGGCCATACGCGCGCGGCGGCCGGGTTGACCGGGCTGGTCAAGGCGGCGCTGGCGCTGCACCACCGCACCCTGCCGCCCCACGCCGGGGTGGACCGGCCGCTGGAGGCCCTGCGCGACCCGCTGAGCCCGGTGCATCTGCTCGACACTGCGCGCCCCTGGCTGGCCCGTCCGGGGCAGCCGCGCCGGGCCGGCGTCAGCGCCTTCGGCTTCGGCGGCACGAATTTCCACGCCGTTCTCGAAGGCTATGACGATGACGGCGCGGCGCTGGGTGCGGACGACTGGCCGTGCGAGCTGTTCGTGCTGGCCGCCGCCGACAGCGCCGGTCTGGCGGCGGGCATCGACCGGCTGATCGCCGCCTGTGACGCTGTGGACGGCGACACGCGCCTGCGCGACCTGTCCTTCCGCTGTGCCATGGCCGCCCGCGACGGCGGGCCGCTGCGCCTCGCCGTCGTGGCGGCTGACGCGGCCGACTTGCGGCAGAAGCTGACCGCCGCCCGAGACGCGCTGGACAAGCCCGCACCGCTCCCCGGCGTCTTCTTCAGCCGTGACGCGGTGCCCGGCGACGTGGCCTTCCTGTTCCCCGGCCAGGGATCCCAGCATCCGGGCATGGGCGGGGAGTTGGCGCTCTACCGGCCGGAGATGCGCGCCGCCTTTGAACAGGCCGGCGAGGCGCTGTGCCGCCTGATCCTGCCGCCCGCCGCCTTCGACGACGAGGAATCCGCGCGCCAGGAAAAGGACCTTGCCGACACCCGCATCGCCCAGCCGGCCATCGCGGTGGTCAGCTGCGGCCTGCTCGACAGCCTGCGCCGCCTGGGCGTTGAGCCGGCGCGGGTCGCCGGCCACAGCTTCGGCGAGTTCGTGGCCCTGCACGCCGCCGGAGCCATCGACCGCGACGGCCTGCTGCGTCTGGCGGAGATGCGCGGGCGCCTGATGGCTGGGGTCGGCCCTGATGCCGGTACCATGGGCATGGCCGCACTGACGCGGGCCGAGCTGGAACCCTATCTGGATGGCGTGGCCGACGTGCGCATCGCCAACGGCAACGCCCCGCGCCAGCAGGTGCTGTCCGGCGCCACGGAGGCGGTGCAGGCGGTGCTGGAGCGCCTGCGCGCCGACGGCCACACCGTGCGGAAACTGACCGTCTCGGGCGCCTTCCACTCCCCCCTGATGCGCCCGGCGCGGGAGCCCTTCGCCCGCTTCGTCACCAACGCCATTGAGGTCGCCGCCCCGCGCTTGCCGGTGCACGCCAACCTCGATGGCGCGCCCTACCCCGCCGACGCCGCATCGATCCGCGCCCGATGGGTGGAGCATCTGGAGCAGCCGGTCGATTTCGTCGCCCAGATCGAGGGCCTGTACGCCGCCAGCGTCCGCCTGTTCCTGGAGCTGGGGCCGGGCCGCGTGCTGACCGGTCTGGTCCGCCAGACGCTGGGCGACCGCCCGCACCACGCGCTGAGCGCCGACGGCGGCCTGCGCCCCTGGCTGGAGGCCGTGGCGCAGCTCTACGTGCGCGGCGCGGTGACCGCGCTCGACGCGCTGTTCGAAAACCGCCCGGTGCGCCTGCCCGGCCAGCTTATGCAGACCAAAAAGGCGCCGGGCTGGATGATGGACGGCGGCCGGGTCTTCCGCGCCGGCGAGCCGGGCCTCGTCGGCTCCCTGCCCTTCCTCGACGCCGACAGCCCGCCCCCGGCCATGGGCATCCCCGGCGCGCTGCCGGCTGCGTCCGGCAACCCCATCGCCGCCGTCTACGGCGAGTATCAGGAGACCATGCGCCGCTTCCTCGACCAGCAGGAGCGTGTGCTGGCCCATCTGCTGGGCGGTGGAGCCGGGCTCCCGGCGGCACCCGCCCCGGCCCCGGCGGCGCCCGCCGTGGTGGAGGCTCCCCCGTCGCCCCGCGCCGTGCCCGCGCCGGAGGCCGCCCTGCGGCTTGACCGCGAGGCGCTGATGGCAGAAACCCTGCGGCTGGTCAGCGACCGCACCGGCTACCCCGCCGAGGTTCTGGATCCCAAGCAGGATCTGGAAGCCGAACTGGGCGTCGATTCCATCAAGCGCATCGAGATCCTGGGCCGTCTCGTCGCCACGCTGCCGGAGGCGGTGGCGGAACGCGTGCAGAAGCGCTTCAACCGCCTGACCCGCGCCAAATCGCTGAACGACATCGTGGACGCCTTGATGCGGGAGGCGTCGGCGTCCGACGGCGGCGGGTCCCTGCGCATCACCGTGGGCGAGGCCCCGGCCGGAACCGCCGGCGAGTCCGCCTGCCCCCGCTTCGTCATGCGCGGCACGCCCAAGCCCCTGCCGGCGCTGAAGGGCGCGCGGCTCGGCGGCCTCTATCTGGTGACGGAGGACGCGCTGGGCGTCGCCGACCGTCTGGCGGTGGAGCTGCGGCGGCACGGCGCCTACGCCGCGCTGGTCCGCCGCGCCGATCTGGCCGACCCCGACGCCATCGCCCAGCGCGTTCTGGTCCTGCGGGAGCTGCACGGGCCGGTGCGCGGCCTCGTCCATCTGGCGGGGCTGGGCTTCGACGCGGAGGCCGACAGGCTGGCGTCCTGGAGGGAGGCCACGGCGCTTTCGACCAAGGCGCTGTTCCATCTGGTGCAGTGCTGCGCCGACGACCTCGACCGCACGGACCTGCCCATGCACCTCGTCGCGGCGACACGGCTGGGAGGCGATTGGGGGCGTGGCGGCACGCTGCCCGAAAGCCCGGCGGCCGGCGGCAGCCACGGCATCCTGCGCTCGCTGGAACGGGAATACCCGCATCTGGTCAGCAAGACCGTCGATTTCGAGGACGCCGCCACCGCCGAGACCATCGCCGCCCGCCTGCTGGACGAGCTGCTGATGCCCGGCGGCGGGGAGGAGGTCGGCTACGCGCAGGGCCGCCGCCTGATGTACATGGCGGAGCCTGCACCGCTCCCCGCCAACGCGGCACTTCAGGACTGGCGTCCGGCCGAGGGCTGGGTGGTGCTCGTCACCGGCGGCGCGCGCGGCATCACGGCGGAGATCGCGCGCGAGCTGGCCCGCCCCGGCGTTCGCCTCGTGCTGGTCGGCCGCGCCGGCAACGACGCGCCCGAGGACGTGCTGCGCCAGCGCGAAGAGGCGCTGGACGGATTCCGCAAGGCCGGGGCGGAGGTTGAGTATCACGGGCTGGACGTCCGGTCGGAGGAGGCGTTCGGCGGGCTGATCGACGACCTCTACCGGCGCCATGGCCGCATCGACGCGGTGGTGCATGGCGCCGGCGTCATCGAGGACCAGAAGTTCACCGCCAAGGCCCCGGACTCCTTCGACCGCGTCTTCGACACCAAGGCCGACAGCGCCTGGATCCTCAGCCGCCGCCTGCGGCCGGAGGGGCTGAAGTGGGTGGTCCTCTTCGGCTCCATCGCCGGGCGCTTCGGCAACCAGGGGCAGGCCGACTACGCCGCCGCGAACGAGACGATGAACCGGCTGGCCCACCGCATGAACGCCCGCTGGCCGGACACGCGCGTGGTCACCATCAACTGGGGTCCGTGGAGCGGCACCGGCATGGCCAGCGGAGGCGGAGTGCGCTTCCTGCTGGAAGCCCAGGGCATCCTGCCCATCGACCCGGAGGCCGGGCGCCGCTTCTTCGTGGAGGAGCTGAGCCACGGCACCAAGGCCGACGCGGAGGTGATCGCCGGGCGCGGGCCGTGGGGACAGCCGTCCAACGCGCTGCTCTCCTCCGTGTTCGAGGCGTCGGTCCTGCTGTTGCAGATGCGCGAACTGACGGAGCGCATCGGAGAGGCCGGATGAGCCTCCCTCCGGGGCTGCCGCCTTCAACATTGGAGTCTCCGCCCGAGGAGCGGCTGTTCCTGGCCGGCGCCCCCGACCGCGCCGCCCTGCTGGCGACGCTGGAGCGGACCATCGCCGCGCTGGAGGCGGGCCGGAGTGCCGAGGACGCCCCCGGCAATCCCGGCGACCCGGAACGCCTCGCCATCGTCTCGCCCCCGGACGGTCTGGCGGAACGGCTGAAACTTGCCCATTCCCGCCTGTCCGACGGCAAGCGCGCCCGCCTGATCGTCCGCGAGCGCGGCGTCTACTTCGCCTCCGGCGCCGTGCCGGGGCGCGTCGCCTTCCTGTTCCCCGGCCAGGGCTCGCAACGCATCGGCATGCTGCGGGAGCTGTACGAGCGGCTGCCCCCCGTGCGGGCGTGGTTCGACGCGCTGGACGACGCCTACCGCCGCCGGGGGGAACCGCCGCCGAGCGCCCTGATGTTCCCGCCCGACAGCCTGACCGAGGAGCAGCGGCGCGCGGTCGAACGCGACCTGTTCGACATCGGCCACGGCGCGCAGCTTGGCACCGTCGCCAATCTGGCGCTGAACGAACTGCTGACCCGGCTGGGCGTCGTCCCCGACGCGGTGCTGGGCCACAGCAACGGGGAGCACGCGGCGGTGATGGTCGCCTGCACCGACACCGTGACGCAGCGCGACGCGCTGTGCGACTGGCTGCGCCACGCCAGCCTCGCCGGCCGCCGCCTGGGCCTGCCGGCGGTGGCGGAGCGCATGGCGGCGGTCAGCGCCGTGCCCCGCGCGCGGCTCGACGCGCTGGTGGCGGAGCGGCCGGACAGCCTGTTCCTCGCCATGGACAACTGCCCCCGCCAGCAGGTGCTGGGCGGACGGCAGGACGCCATCGCCGCGGCGGCAGAGGCCATCGCCGCTGGCGGCGGCCTCTGCGGCGAACTGCCCTTCAACCGCGCCTACCACACCCCCCTGTTCGCCGACTGGGCGGAGACGCTGGCCGCCTGCTACGAGGCGCTGCCGCTGCGCGCGGCGCGCCTGCCGGTCTTCTCCTGCCTCAGCTGCGGCCCGATGGACGCGGACCCGGCTTCCGTGCGCGCCGCGATGACCGCGCAATGGACCGCGCCCGTCCGGCTTGGCGACGCCATCGCCGCGCTGCACGACTCCGGCGTGCGCACCTTCGTGGAGGTCGGCCCCGACGCCAAGCTGACCGCCTTCGTCGAAGACACGCTGCGCGGCCGCCCGCATCTGGCGGTCGCCTCTTCCTCCGCCCACCGCGGCGACGTGGCGCAACTCCGCCACCTGCTGGCCGCCCTGCACGCGCAGGGGCTGACGGTGAACCCGCAAGCCCTGGACACACTGCTGTCCTCCCCTTTCCCCTCCCTTCAATCCCCTCTCCCCTCCGGGGAGAGGGTTAGGGTGAGGGGGCCCCGCGACTCCAGTACGTCCGGCCCACGCGCAACCCCCTCACCCCCACCCTCTCCCCAGAGGGGAGAGGGAGATGCCCGCGCAACCCCCTCCACCCTCTCCGCCATCACCGCCGCCCAATCCGCCCTGATCGCCGACACGCGCGCCAGCCTCGCGCGCATGGACGCGCTGGCCCGCAGCATCCTGTCCACCGCGCCCACCCCTCCTCCGCCACCCGCCGCCTACCCCCTGCTGGGCAACGGCGAGCGCCGCTTCACCCCACACAGCGACCCCTTCCTGATCGACCACAGCCTGGGCCGCCGGCGTCCCGGCTCTGCCGCGCCCGCGCCGCTGCCCGTCCTGTCCTTCACCACCAGCCTGGAAATCACAGCGGAGGGCGCGCGGCGCGCCGCCGGTCGTGGTGGCCCCCTGGTGCTGGGCGACGTGCGCGCGCACCGCTGGATGGCGCTCGACCAAGGCTCCCTGACGCTGCGTTGCGCTTACGAGCAGCGCGGCGTCGCCCTGTCCGAACCCGACAACCCCGCCGGCCCCGCCTTCGAAGCCACCCTGGAGGCCGTCGGCACGGCTCCCCCCGCGCCCGCCCTGCCCGCACCGGAGCCCGACGCGCGCCCGCCCAGCCGCTGGACGCCGGAGCGCTTCTACCGCGACTACGCCTTCCATGGTCCTTGCTTTCAGGGCATTCGGCGCGTCACCGCCCTTGGTCCGGCGAGCGTGGAGGCGGACCTCGTCGTCACAACGCTGCCGGGCCTGGACGGCACCGCGCTGCAACTGGATCCCGCGCTGATCGACTGCGCCGGGCAACTGGTGGCCTTCTGGCTGCTGGAGCGCCATCGGCCGACCCCCGATTTCGGCATCTTCCCCTTCGCCGCCCGCCGCGTGACGCTGTACCGCTCCCCGCCGCCACCCGGCGCGGCGGTGCGCTGCCGGGGGCGGATCGCGCTGGAGGCCGGCGTGGCGACGGAGGCGGACTTCCTCTTCACCACGGCGGACGGCCACCCCATCGCCGCCGTCGAGGGCTTCCGCCAGCGCCTTCTGGAGATTCCCGAAGCGCTGGGCGGCTGGATCTTCCGGGGCGAGGCCGCCGCCTTCTCCCACCCCGTGCGCGAGGACCAGCCGGGCGTCGTCCGCCGCGTCGATCCGGCGGACTGGGACATCCTGAACGATGCCGGCGGCATCTGGGCGCGCGCGCTGTCCTGCCTCCTCCTCAGCGAGGCGGAGCGCGCGGCGTGGCTGGCCCTGCCGCCGTCGCCCGAACGGCGCACGCGCTGGCTTCTGTCGCGCATCGCCGCCAAGGAGGCCGCGCGCCGCTGGGCCGAGCGGCGCGGCCTCGCCCCGCCGGAGCTGTATGAGATCGAAGTCACGGACGGCCCCGCCCTCCGCGGCCCGGTCTTCGCCGACCGCCCGCCGTCGCTGGAGTTCCATGCCGACGGCGGGGCCGTCCTCGCCGTCCTGTCCTGACCGTTTCCCCCTCGCCCGCGCGGTTCCGATGACCCAGGTTCCCGTCCAACAGCCGGCCTCCCCCCGCCCCACCCTCCGCCCCGCCCCGGGCCCGGCCGAGCTGTTGCTCTTCTCCGCCCCGTCGCGGGGCGCGCTGGCCGACGCCGTGACCGCCGCCGCGTGCGAGACCGACCTTGCTGCCCTCTCCGACCGTCTGGCCGACACGCCCGCCGGCCCGCACCGGCTGGCGATCCTGGCCGAGGATCCCGCCGATTTCGCGCGCAAGGCCGATCAGGCCGTCACCCGCCTGCGCACCACCGACAAGCCCGCCTTCAACCTCGCCCAGCAGGTGCTGTACGGCGTGGCGGGGGAGCCGCGCCGCACCGCCTTCCTCTTCCCCGGCTTCGGCGCGCGCCACGCCACCGTGATGGAGGATCTGCACCGCCACTTCCCCGTCGTGCGCGCGTGGTTCGACGGACTGCCGGAGGGTGACCGCGCCCGCTTCCTGCGCAACCCGCAGCTTTTCCCCTCCCGTGCCGCGCCGGAGGACCAGCCGGCTGAGGAAGGAGGGCTGCTCGGCACCATGGACGCGGTGCTCGTGAAGTCGCTGGCGATGCAGGCCGTGCTGGCCGCGCATGTGCCGGGCCTGCGCTGCGACGCCATGGCCGGGCACAGCTACGGCGAGAGCGCCATGCTGCTGGCCTCCGGCATGGTGCGGGAGCCGGCGCGGATCTTCGACCTGCTGCGCCGCGTCATCGCCGCGATCCACGCGCTGCCGGTGGCGGTGCTGCGCGAGGCGACCGCCGTAACCATGCTGGCGGTCACCGCCAAGTCGCGCGCGACGCTGGACGCGCTGCGCGAGCGGCACGGGGCGTCGGTGATGCTGGCGCTCGACAACTGCCCGGAGCAGGCGATCCTCTGCGGCGGGCGGGAGGCCATGGCGGAGGTGGAATCCGCCCTGCGGCAGAGCGGCGCCCTGTGCTTCCGCCTGCCGGAGCTGTTCATCCCCGTCCACACCCCCCGCTTCCCCATCGCGGCGGAGGGCATGCGCGCCCTCTACGCCGGGCTGGACCTCGCCCCGTCCGCCGTGCCGGCCTACAGCTGCGCCACCGCCGCTCCGCTTCCCGCCGGGCCGGAGGACATCCGCGACCTGCTGGGCGCGCAGTGGACGGAGCCGGTGCGCTTCCGCGAAACCATCCTGCGCATGCACGAGGACGGCGTGCGCACCTTCGTGGAGGTCGGGCCGGGCGGTCACCTCGCCGGCTTCGTGCGCGACACGCTGCGCGGCAAGGACGCCGTGGCGCTGGCCACCAACACGGAATCGCGGGACACGCTGGCGCAGCTCCGCACCACGCTGGCGCAGCTGTTCGTCACCGGCGTCCCCGTCGATCCCCGCCCATTCCGCGCGGAGGCGGCGCCGTCCGTCGCGACGCCTGTCGTCGTTGACAGCGCCCCCAAGGCCGACCGGCGCGGGCTGGTGGCGGCGATCCAGGCCATCGTCGCGGACCTGCTGGGGCTGGACGATCCCGCCGGCATCGACCCGCGCCAGGGCTTTTTCGAGCTGGGCATGGGCTCCCTGCAAGCCGTTGAACTCGTGGAGCGGTTGCAGGAACGGATCGGCCGCCCGCTGGCCCAGACTCTGCCCTTCGATTATCCGAGCGCGGAGCAGCTGGCCGCCCTTCTCGACGCGGGCGCGGCGACCACCGTCACCCCAACCGCAACGGCCAACACCGGGGATGACGCGGTTGCCATCATCGGCATGGGCTGCCGCTTTCCCGGCGGCGCCTCCAACCCCGCGGCCTACTGGCGGCTGCTGGAGAGCGGCACCGACGCCGTGCGCGCGATCCCGGCGGGGCGCTGGGACATGGACGAGATCCGCGCCGCCGGCTTCGACCCCGCCCGTGTCCCGCACATCTTCCGGGGCGGCTTCCTGGAGGAGATCCGCGACTTCGACGGCGCCTTCTTCGGCATCTCCCCGCGCGAGGCGCTGACGCTGGACCCGCAGCAACGCCTGTTGCTGGAGGTGACCTGGGAAGCGCTGGAGGACGCCGGCATCGGCCCGCAGGGCTTGAAGGACTCCCCCACCGGCGTCTTCGTCGGCATCAGCAACAGCGACTACGCCAACCGCCTGGGCATGGCGGAGCGGCTGGCGATCAACGGCTATCTCGGCACCGGCAATTCGCACAGCACGGCGGCGGGGCGGCTGTCCTTCGTGCTGGGGCTGCACGGGCCGTGCATGGCGGTGGACACGGCCTGCTCCTCCTCTCTCGTGGCGGTGCATCTGGCAGTGCGCAGCCTGCGGCTGGGGGAAAGCCGGCTGGCGGTGGCGGGGGGCGTGAGCCTGCTCGTCTCCCATGAGACCAGCCTGTACCTGTCCATGGCCGGCGCCCTGTCGCCGGGCAGCCTGTGCCGGACCTTCGACGATTCCGCCGACGGGTACGTGCGCGGTGAGGGCTGCGGCATGGTGGTGCTGAAGCGCCTGTCCGACGCGCTGGCCGACGGCGACCGCGTGCTGGCGGTGATCCGCGGCACCGCCGTGAACCACGACGGCCACACCAGCGGCTTCACCGTGCCGCACGGCCCCTCGCAGCAGGCGGTGATCCGCGCCGCGCTGGCCGACGCCGGCCTGAGCCCGGAGCGGGTGGACTATCTGGAGGCGCACGGCACCGGCACCTCGCTGGGCGATCCGATCGAGGTGCAGGCGCTGGGCCAGGTCTTCGGCCCGGCGCGCCCGGCGGACCGCCCGCTTCTGCTGGGCTCCGCCAAGACCAACATCGGCCATCTGGAGGCGGGGGCGGGCGTCGCCGGCCTCATCAAGCTGGTGCTCCAGCTCCGCCACCGGCGCATCGCGCCCAGCCTGCATTGCCGCCAGCCGAACCGCCGCGTGCCCTGGGCGGACCTGCCGGTGACGGTGGTGACGCAAGCGCGCGACTGGCCCGCCGCCGATGGGCCGCGCGTGGCCGGCGTCAGCTCCTTCGGGATCAGCGGCACCAACGCCCATGTGGTGCTGGAGGAAGCGCCGGAGGCCCCGCCCGCCGCCGGCACGCCCCGCGCCCACCACATCCTGACCCTGTCCGCCAAGACCGCCGCCGGGCTGGAGGCCCTGACCGACGCCGTCGCCGACGCGCTGGCGCAAGGGCTCGACATCGCCGACGCCGGCCACACCGCCACGCTCGGCCGCGACCACTTCCCGCACCGCCGCGCCGTGGTGGCGGCCAGCGCGGAGGAAGCCCGCGCGGCGCTGGAGGACCGGCGGCCCGCCCCGCTGCCGTCGAGACGCCCGAAGCTGGCCTTCCTCTTCACCGGCCAGGGCTCCCAGCAATCCGGCATGGGGCGGGGGCTGTATGAGTCCGAACCGGTCTTCCGCGCCGCCCTCGATGAGTGCGCCGCGCTGCTGAACCCGCATCTCGCCGCGCCGCTGACCGACATCCTGTGGGGCGATCCCGCGCGGCTCGACCAGACGGCCAACACCCAGCCGGCGCTGTTCGCGCTGGAGGTGGCGCTGTGGCGGCTGTGGCGGAGCTGGGGCGTGGAGCCGGACATGGTCGCCGGCCACAGCGTGGGCGAGTTCGCCGCCGCCGTCGCCGCCGGGATGCTGGCACTGGAGGACGGCGCGCGTCTGGTCGCGGCGCGCGGGCGGCTGATGCAGTCCCTTCCCTCCGGCGGCGCCATGCTGGCCGTTGCGGGCGGGGAGGCGGAGGTGGCCGCCCTGCTGGAGTGCCACCGCATCGACCTGTCCGTCGCCGCCGTCAACGGCGCCCACGCGCTCGTCCTGTCCGGCGCGGAGGCCGAGGTGGCGCGGGTCGAAACGCTGCTGCGCGCCGAGGGCCTGCGCGGGCAGCGGCTGTCGGTGTCGCACGCCTTCCACTCCGCCCTGATGGACCCGATTCTGCCGGAGTTCCGGCGCCTCGCCGCGACGGTGCCCTTCCAGCCGCCGCGCCTGCCGCTGGTCAGCACCCTGACGGGCCAGCGCGCCGACACCGCCCTGCAAGGCCCCGATTACTGGACCGAGCAGTTGCGCCGCCCCGTGCGCTTCGGCGACGCGGTGACGACGCTGCTGGCCGAGGGCTGCACGGCCTTCCTGGAGATCGGGCCGCGCCCTGTCCTGCTGGGCATGGCCCAGGCGGATCATGCGGCGGCCTCCGCCCTCTGGCTCGCCAGCCTGCACCCGCCCGCCGACGAGCAGCGCACGATGCTGGACAGCCTTGCGCGGCTCTACACGGCGGGGTGGAAGGTCGATTGGGGGGGCTTCCAGGCCGGGCGGGGCGGGCGCAAGGTCTCGCTGCCCACCGCCGCCTTCCAACGCGAGCGCTTCTGGATCGAGCGCGACCGCGTGGCCCTCCGCCCAGCCGCGCGCGGGACGAAGACCCTGCTGGGCGACCCGCTGCCGCTGCCCGCCGCCAACGGCGAACGGCGGTTCGAGGCGCAGCTGTCGCCCACCGCCCTGCCCTACCTCGCCGATTTCCGCCCACCCGGCGGGACGGTGCTGCCGCTGTCCGGCGTCCTGTCGGTGATGGAGGCCGCCGCGCACGCCGTCTTCGGCACGGACGCCGTCACCGTTGAGAATGTCACCCAGCACCGCCCCCTGGCTCTGCCCGCCGACCGGACGGTGACGCTGCACAGCGTCGTCACGCCCTCGCACGACGGCGGAGCGCTGTGCCGCTGCTACGCCGCCGGGGCGGACGGCGGTTGGGATCTGCACGCCGAGGCGACCCTGCGGGCCTCCGCCGCCGACGTCGCGCCGGTGCACTCCGGCATGGACGGGCTGGAGCCGGTCGGGGCGGAATCCTTCTACAGCTCCTGCCGCCAGTTGGGATTGGATTACGGCCCGGCCTTCCGGGTGATCCGCGACCTGTGGGTGGGCGAGCGCCGGGCGGTCGCGCGGCTGAAGCTCCACCCCGACCTCGACCGCGACCCGCGGCACCCCGTCCTGCTGGACGGCGGGTTCCAGGCCCTGGGCGCGCTGCTGTTCCGCGCCGCCGGGGCGCACGCCGTGACGGGGGTGGAGCGCTTCGCCCGCCTCTCCGCTATCGACCGCCCGCTGCTGGCCGAGGCCACGCTCGGCGACGGGGAAGACCCGCGCGGCACCCTCATCCTGTCCGACCCGGAGACCGGCCGCGTCCTCGCCCGGCTGGAGGGCATCCGCTGGACGCGGGTCAGCGCCGCGGCCCCCCTCCCCGCCCCTGGCGCGGAATCGCGCATCGTCCGCAAGTTGCGCAACGCCCCGGAGGAAAACCGGGAGCCGATGCTGTCCGCCTACCTGCAAAAGGCTCTGCTCGCCGTGCTCGGCGGCCGGCGCGAGGGGGAGGTGGATCCCGACGCCGCCTTCAACCGCCTGGGCATGGACTCCCTGATGGCGCTCTGCCTGCGCAACGAACTGGCGGCGGACTTCGCCATCGACATCCCGGTGACCCGCCTAATCGACGGCCAGACCCTCCGCACCCTAACCGCCACCGTGCTCGACCACCTCTTCGCCCCCCCGGATGCCGCGCCCGAACCAGCCGAACCGGATTGGGTCGAGGGCGAACTGTGAAGCCGCAGCACCAATTCCCCCTCGCCCGCCCCCGGCGGGAGAGGGAAGGGGCCCATGGCGCAGCCATGGGAAGGGTGAGGGCAAGGTGTCTGTCATCCCGCAAAACCTTGCCCTCACCCTCCCACGGCTGCGCCGCGGGCCCCTCCCTCTCCCATCGGAGATGGGCGAGGGGTGTGAGCACCGTACCCCTTCGGAGCCCCGCGCCATGAGCACCACCGCGTTCCTTCAGGATCTGGTCCTGGCCCGCTGGCGCTTCTGGCTGGAGGACGGGAAGCTGAAGTACCGCGCGCCCCGCGACGCGGTGACCCCGGCCCTGCTCGACCGGCTGAAGGTGTGCAAGGCGGAGCTGGTTCACCTGCTGGAGACCGCGCCGGAAACGCTGGACCTCTGCCCCCTCTCCTACGGGCAGCGGGCGCTGTGGTTCCTGTGGGCGCTGGCGCCGGACAGCAGCGCCTACAACCTGTCCCTGCCGCTGCACCTGCCGGCAGGCTCGGCGGAGGCCGAGTGGCGGGAGGCCTGCACGGCCCTGGTCCGGCGACACCCCATGCTGCGCACCGTCTTTCCCCGCCGGGGCAACGACGCGGTGCAGGAGGTCCGCCCGGCCGGCGTCCTCGACTGGGCGGCGGCGGACGCCTCCCACTGGAGCAATGACCGACTGACCGCCGGCATGGCCGACGCCCACCAGGCCCCCTTCGACCTGGAGCGCGGGCCGGTGGTCCGCTTCCGCTGGTTCGGGCGGGGCGAGGGCGGTGCCGTCCTGCTGATCACCATGCACCACATCGCGTCGGACGGCTGGTCGCTGGAGGTCATCCGGCGCGAACTGCCGTTCCTGCACGCCCAGGCGCGCACCGGAGGCGCCGCGCTGCCGCCTCCGGCCATCATCTACCACGACCATGTGCATCGGCAGCTCGACCTGCTGTCCGGGGAGAAGGGCGAGCGGCTGTGGGCCTTCTGGCGCGACCGGCTGGCGGAGCCGCTGCCCGTCCTCGCCCTGCCGACCGACCTCCCGCGCCCGGCGGTGAAGACCTACGACGGCGACGCCTGCCCGCTGCCCCTGCCGGACGGGCTGGGCGGGCGGGTGAAGGCGCTGGCCCAGCAGGCCGGGGCGACGCCCTACGCCGCCTTCCTGGCCGCCTTCCTCGTGCTGCTGCACCGGATCACCGGGCAGGATGACGTGCTCGTCGGCTCACCCCAGACCGGGCGCGGGCAGGCGGACTGCGCGGGGGTGGTCGGTTATTTCGTGGACCCGGTGGTCGTCCGCTCCCGCCTGACCGAGGGGCGGCGCTTCCGCGACTTCCTGGAGGAGGTGCGCCGCGTCAGCCGCGAAGCACTGGACCACGCCGACTTCCCCTTCGCCCTGCTGGTCGAACGGCTGCGGGTGGAGCGCGATCCCGGCCGGTCCCCCCTGTTCGACGCCAGCTTCAACTATCTGGCCGCCCCGCCGCCGGGCGAGGGCGCGCCGCCGCTCGACGTGCTGGACATTGCCCAGGCGGACGGCAAGTTCGACCTGTCGCTGACCATCCGCGACGCCGGGGCGGAGGTCGCCGGGGCGCTGGGCTACAACACGTCCCTGTTCCGCCGCGACGGGGCGGAGCGGCTGGCCGCCATGCTCGCCACCGTCCTGGAGGCAGTCGTGGAGGACCCCGACCGGCTGGTGGAGGACATCCCCCTCGACGGCCAAAAGCGCGGCGAACCGGCCCTGTCCGGCCCGCGCCGCGCGGTGGAGCCGGCGCAGATGGTCCACCGCCTGTTCGCCGCCCACGCCGCAGCAGCCCCCGACGCCCCGGCGGTGGAGGCGGAGGACGGCGCGCTGACCCACGCGGAGCTGGACCGCCGCGCCAACGGGCTGGCCCACCATCTGCGCAAGTGCGGCGTCGGGCCGGACGTGACGGTGGGCATCGCCGCCACGCGCTCCGCCGGCTTCGTGGTCGCCCTGCTGGCGGTGCTGAAGGCGGGCGGTGCCTATGTGCCGCTGGACCCCGCCTATCCGCCCGACCTGCGGCGCGCCATGATCGCGCAGGCCGGGGTGCGCGTTGTGCTGACCGGCGACGCGCGGCGCGGCGCCTGGGCGGAGCTGGGCGTGGACGCGCTGGGGCTGGAGAGCTTCTTCGCCCGGTCGGACTCCCGCGCCGAAGAACCGCCAGCCGATACGGCCACGCTGGACAGCCTCGCCTACGTCATCTTCACCAGCGGGTCCACGGGCATCCCGAAGGGCGTGGCGGTGGAACACCGCGCGCTCGCCAACTACGTCCAGAGCATGCTGGTGGACCTGCCCGTGGAGGGGCGCCTGCGTTTCGCGCTGGTCTCCACGCTGGCCGCCGACCTCGGCCACACGATGCTGTTCCCGTCCCTGTGCAGCGGCGGCTGCCTGCACCTGCTGCCGGAGGCGGCCGGACTGGACGGCGGGCTGTTCGCGGAATACATGCGCGCCCACGCCATCGACGCGCTGAAGATCGTGCCTTCGCACTTCGCCGCGCTGGTGGATGGGGCCGGCGGGGCGCCGCCGATGCCGCGCCGCCTGCTGGTCCTGGGCGGCGAGGGCGCCTCCCCCGCCTGGATCGAGCGGCTGCGCCAAGCGCCCCCTGGCTGCCGCATCCTGAACCACTACGGCCCGACCGAGACCACCGTCGGCGTGCTGACCGGCCTCGTGGAGCCGGAAGGCGCGCCCCCGGCCACGGCGACCCTGCCCCTCCGCCGGCCGACCGCCAATACCGACATCCACATCCTGGACGCGCGCGGTCGTCCGGTGCCGCGCGGCCTGACGGGGGAGCTGCACATCGGCGGAGCCTGCCTCGCGCGCGGCTACATCAACGCGCCGGAGCTGACCGACCAGAGCTTCGTCACCATCGACGGCCAACGGCTCTACCGCACGGGCGATCTGGCGCGGCGGATGCCCGACGGATCGCTGGAACTGCTCGGTCGCCGCGACCGGCAGCTGAAGATCCGCGGCCACCGGATCGAGCTGGGCCAGGTGGAGGCCGCGCTGCGCGCCACCGGGGCGGTGCGCCAGTGCGCGGTGCTGCCCGACGCGGACGGCGCCGCCGCGCGCCAGCTCGTCGCCTGTGCCGTCCCCACCCCGGAGGAGCCGCGCGACGAGCAGGCCCGCCACCGGCTGCTGCGCCGGCTGGAGCGCGCCCTGCCCGCCCACATGGTGCCGGGTCGCCTGCTGTTCCTGGACGCGCTGCCGCTGACCGCGAACGGCAAGCTGGACGTGAAGGCCCTGCGCTCCTTGGCTGGGGATGAGAGCAAGCCGGACGGCACCCCCGCGGAGCCGCGCGACCTCGTGGAGTTGGACCTCGCCCGCATCTGGGCGGAGGTGCTGGAGCTGCCGCGCGTCGGCATCACCGACGACTTCTTCCAGCTGGGCGGCCATTCGCTGCTGGCCGTGCGGCTGGCCGGGCGCATCCAGGAGCGGTTCAAACGCCGCATCTCGCTCGCCACGCTCTTCACCTGCCCGACCATCGAAAAGCTGGCGGAAAACCTGCGCGCCTCGTCCGCCGGGGCCGAGATCCCCGTCCTCGTCCCGATCCGCCCCGCCGTCGCGCAAGTTGCCAAGCCGCCCCTGTTCCTGCTGCCGGGGGCGGGCGGCAACGTGCTGTACTTCTCCGCCCTCTGCCGGATGCTGGACGCGGACCAGCCCTGCTACGGCCTCCAGGCGCTGGGCATGGATGACGGCAGCCCGGTGCCGACCCGGATCGAGGAGATCGCCGCCCGCTACGTCGCCATCATCCGCCGCGACGCCCAGCCGGAGGGGCCGTACCGCCTCGCCGGCCATTCCTTCGGCGCGCTGGTCGGGTTCGAGATGGCGCGGCAGCTCCAGCGCCAGGGGCAGGAGGTCGCCTTCCTCGGCCTGATCGACAACGCCGCCCCGGCGGTGGAGGGCCGAAGCCCTGACAGCCAGAAGCATGAGGGCTGGACGCACGGCGACTGGCTGCGCCACATCGGCCTGCGCATCGGCAAGCTGTTCCGCACGCGCATCGACCTGGGTGACGGCTTCGACGCGCTGGATCCGGACGCGCAGACCGCGCACCTGATCGACCGCATCATCGCCGCCCGCCTGCTGCCCGCGGCGCTGGACAAGGCGCATTTCGCCCGCTTCATCGACATCTACAAGGCCAACGTCGTCGCGGCGTCCCGCTACCGCCCGGACCCGCTCGACCGGCCGGCCGGCGTGGTGCTATTCCGGGCGGCGGACGAGGACGCGGAGCTGTCGCGCGACGACCGGGCTGCCGGGCCGGACCTGGGCTGGTCGCCCTACGTCCCCGGCCCGCTGCCGGTGGTCGCCACGCCCGGCACGCACCTGACCATGTTCCTGGAACCGCAGGTGGATGGGCTGGCCGAGCGCATGAACGATGCCCTGCGGCGTCTGCGTTGATCCTGGCTGGGGTAACCCTGGCTGGCCGGGCGGCGGGTCAGCCCATCGCGCGCCGGGGAACCTCCGGGCCGCGCGATCCTGGGCGCGCCCGTTCCGCCGTGTCCGTCGCGGTGGTGTTCACATTCCGGGCCACCGCCGACAGGCAGTCGGACATGCTCTGCAGGTCCTCTGCGACGCGCTGGCTGCATCCGGAGAGCCATTCGTTGAGCGCCGCGCCCTGGGCGCCTGGATCGCCGGCGGCGGACATCCGCTCGACCACCGCCAGCGCGCCCTCCAGGTCCGCGCGACGGCGCCGCATCCAGCCCTCGTTGAAGCGCTCCATCGCGGCGAGCGCCTGCATCTGCGATGTCAGCCAGAGCCGGGACTGGTCCAGCATGGCCTGCTGGAAGGGGGCCTGCTGAAGGGGAGTCTGCTGGAAGGGGAACAGCGGGAAGGACATCCAGCTTTTCAAAAGGCTGTCCAGGTCCGGCGCCGTCTGGGTGGCCTTCATCGACGTTCTCCCTTCGCTTCCTGCCGCGTTTGGGTTTTTCCGTTCGAAATACCGCATCCGTGCAGGACGGCGCGGACCCCGGAACGGCGGGACGGCCCGGCCGTTATGCAGAGGTGCTTCGGCGTCGCGCGCCCAGACGGCGCACGGCTTTCGCTCCTCGGAAAACGGGTTCCAAGGTCGGCCATGTTTGCTTGGACTTTTAGCACGTACTCGACGATGTGGTGTCTGCTCTCTTGGACGGCCGCGTACCACTGCGGAGCGAGCAGCATCTCTAATTGGTCTGTGGGGCGCGCCGCCGACGCCCCGGACGGCGCGGTCGAACCCGCCGGCGGCGCCGTCGCCAGCGCGGTCGTCGTCGCCTTCCCCACGGCCCGGATCCGGCGCGCCCGGTCCACTCCCGCCCTTCGGCAGTCCTGCGAGGTCATCGCCTTGCGGCGGTGACCCGGAGGAGGCGTTCAGCCCTCTCCCGCCCCTCCACGCCGGCCCGTGCATCTCCGCGTATTCTTGACAGGGCGTGAGCCGGTCCCCTACGCTGACCCCCGTTCCCTGGGGTGCCTCGTTAGGAGGCTGAGACTCCGCCGGTCCGGATCCGTCCGGGTAACGCGGTGACCCAACGAACCTGATCCGGGTCATGCCGGCGTAGGGATGTGGGACATCGGGCTGTGCTGCGCCCCTTTTTCCGTCCTGACACCTGTGATCCGACCGCCGGATTCCGTGCGCTTTGATATTCCGCGCGCTTTGACAGGGTGTGCCTGGACGTGACCGAAGCCCTCAACAGTGAAGCCAAAATCGTCGACGATCTTCTGGCTTTCATCGCCGCCGACGGCGCGAGCGAGGATGATTTCAACCGCCTCGCGCTGGCTGTCTTCGCCCACCAGTTCGAACACAACCTGCCCTACCGGCGCTTCGCCACGCAGCGCGGCAAGACCGTCCGCACGGTTCGGAGCTGGCGCGAGATCCCGGCCGTGCCGATCAGCGCCTTCAAGGATCTCGCCCTGACTTGCCGTCCGCCCGAGGAGTGCGAGCGGGTCTTCATGACCAGCGGCACGACGCGCGGCGTGCGGGGGAAGAGCCACCATCCGACGCTGGCCGTCTACGACCGGTCGATGATCGTGAACTTTCGCCACCGCTTCATGCAGGGGCGGGAGCGGATGCGCATGGGCATCCTGTTTCCGACCGAGGAGGCGATGCCGAACTCCTCCCTGGCGCATTATCTGGCGCTGGCGCTGCGCGAATTCGGGACGGAGGGCAGCCGTTACCTGATCGGCGACGACGGGCTGGACGTCGCCGCCGTGACCGCCGACCTGACGCGGGCCGAGGCCACCGGCGAGCCCTACGCCCTGCTTGGCGCCAGCTACAGCTTCGTGCATCTGATGGACGCCCTGCGCGCCGAGGGCCGGACCTTCCGCCTTCCGGAAGGCAGCCGCATCCTGGACACCGGCGGCTTCAAGGGCCAGTCGCGGGAGATGGAGGCGGACGCCTTCTACGACCAGCTCTCCACCACCTTCGGGGTGCCGCGCCGCGCCTGCATCAACATGTACGGCATGACGGAGCTGAGCACCCAGTTCTACGATTGGGGCAACGAGGTGTGCCCATCCGTGAAGTCGGGGCCGCACTGGATCCGCAGCCGCGTGGTGAACCCGCTGACGGGGGCGGAGGTGCCGCGCGGGACCGTCGGTGTCCTCGTCCACCACGATCTGGCGCATTTCAACTGCGCCTCGGCCATCCTGACGGAGGATGCGGGGATCGAGGTGGACGGCGGCTTCCGCCTGCTCGGCCGGGCCGACGGGGCCGACGCCAAGGGATGCTCGATGGCGGTCGAGGAGTTCCTGAAAGCCGCGCGGGTGTAAGCCGATGATGAGGGAGGTCGCCGGATATCTGCCGGGCTTGCCCACCGACCGGGTGGACTGGCGGACGCTGACCTTCCGGCGCGGGGACGACGCGGTCGAGGTGGCCGTCCCCGTCCTGACCGACGCGCAGGTCGCCGAGGTCGCCGACCGGGTGCGGGAGGCCGCCCGCCGCCATCTCAAGACCCGGACCGTCGCCGAAATCGCCGCGACCATCGACCGCGCCGTCGCCCGCCTGCTCGACCGCGACGATCCCTGGCGGCGGAAGGCGGAACGGCTGCTGCCGCTGGTCACCGGCTATGATGCGGAGATGGTCCGGCTGGGCCTCACCGGCTATCTGAAGACCTTCCGCCTGCCGGAACTGCGCAAGTTCCTGGCGGAGGACTTCGCCAACCCGCAGATCCTCGACGATTTCCAGCCCATGCCCAAGGGCGGCTTCGCCAAGGCCCACGGGCCGGACCTGCTGCTGCACGTCTGGGCCGGCAACGTGCCGGGCCTGCCGCTGTGCAGCCTGATCTCCGGCCTGCTGGTCAAGGCCGGCACGATCGGCAAGCTGCCGAGCGCCGAGCCGCTGTTCGCGGGCTGGTTCGCGCGGATCCTGGCGGAGATCGACCCGCAACTCGCCGACTGCATGGCCATCGTCTGGTGGAAGGGCGGCGACGAGGTGCAGGAGCGGGCGTGGCTGGCCCAGGCGGACACGGCCGTCGCCTACGGCGGCAACGACGTGCTGGAGGCGATCCGCGGCCGGGTGCCGATCACCACGCGCTTCCTGCCCTTTGGGCACAAGATCAGCTTCGGCATGGTCGCGCGCTCGGCGCTGGACGCGGGCAAGGCGTGGTCGGTGGCGAACCGCGCGGCCTACGATGTGGTGCGCTACGACCAGCAGGGATGCTATTCGCCGCAGCTGTTCTTCGTGGAGCGCGGCGGGCGGGTGTCGCCGCGCGACTTCGCGGGCTACCTCGCCCACGAGCTGACCGCCCACGAGGCGAAGTTCCCCCGCCGCGCCCTCTCCATGGAGGAGGCGGGCAGCGTCGCGGCGTGGCGCAACGCGGAGGAGCTGAAGACCTTCGCCGAGCCGACGCGGGACCTGCTCGGCGACCCCACCGACGCCTGGAGCGTGGCCTACGCCGACGCGGCGGAGGGGCTGTCGCCCTGCGGCCTGAACCGCACCGTCAAGGTCGTCGCCGTGGACCGGCTGGAGGACGCGGTTCCCGGCCTCGCGCCGCACCGCGCCTTCCTCCAGACCGTGGGGATCGCGGCGGCGCCGGAGGAGCTGTTTCGGCTGGCCGGGGCGCTGGGCGCGGTCGGGGTGACGCGGATCTGCGCGCTCGGCCGGATGACTGCGCCGGAGGCGGGCTGGCACCACGACGGGCGCTTCAACCTGCTCGACCTCGTCACCATGACGGAGATCGAACAGTCGGCGGAGCAGGCGGCCGACGCCTTCGCCCGCTACGTCGATTGAGGGGGCGGCGCATGAGCTTCGTGTCCATCAGCCGGGCCAGCTACGCCGTCCAGAGCGGGGTTCCCATCGTCGACGGCATCGACTGGACCATCCCGGAGGGGGAATTCCACTGTCTGGTCGGGCGCAGCGGCTGCGGCAAGACCACCCTGCTGAAGCTCGCCGCCGGGCTGCTGCACCCCACGGCGGGCGAAATCCGCATCCGGGGCGGTGCCGTGCGGGAGCCGAGCCCGGAGGTGGGCTTCGTCTTCCAGACGCCGACGCTGCTGGACTGGCTTCCGGTGCTCGACAACGTGCTCCTGCCCCTGTCGCTGAAGCGCAAGCCCCAGCCGCAGGACCGGCGCAAGGCGGAGGAGCTGCTGGAACTGGTCGCCCTGCCCGGTCTCGCCGGGCGCTACCCGCGTGCGCTGTCCGGCGGGCAGCAGAGCCGCGTCGCCATCGCCCGCGCCCTGATCACGGAACCGGCGCTGCTGCTGCTGGACGAGCCCTTCGCTGCGCTCGACGCCATCACGCGGGAGGAGTTGCAGGACGACCTGCTGACGCTGTGCGGCCGGCGCGGCACCACGGTGCTGTTCGTCACCCACGACATCGCGGAGGCCATCTATCTGGCCGACCGGGTTGCGGTGATGGAGGGCGGCCGGCTCCACCACGCCCTGCCCGTGGGCCTGCCGAGGCCGCGTGGCCGCGACATCCGCTACAGCCCCCGCTTCAACGCCCTGTGCCGGGAGCTTCGCGATGCCATGGACGCGCGGCCGCTGGAGGCCGCGGAATGAGCGCCCGCCTCGGATCTGGGCTGCTGCTGGCCCTGCTGCTCGGCGGGTGGGAGCTGTACGGGCGCGTGACGGGCGTGCCGTCCCTGGTCGTTCCCCTGCCCTCGGCCGTCCTGCAAACGCTGTGGGGTGGCCTGACCAGCGGCTTCCTCTGGCCGCACATCGGGATGACCAGCGCGGAGATGACGCTCGGCCTCCTGATCGGCTGCGTGGTCGGGTTCCTGGCGGGTGTGCTGCTGGCGGAGGTGGAAGGGCTGCGGCGCCTGCTCTACCCCTACATCATCGCCAGCCAAGTGGTGCCGAAGCTGGCGCTGGGGCCGCTGTTCATCGTCTGGTTCGGGTTCGGCATGACCTCGACCGTGGTCATCACGGCGCTGATCTGCTTCTTCCCGCTGCTGGAAAACACCATGACCGGTCTCCAGCAGATCGATCCGCAGAAGCGGGAGCTGTTCCGGATGCTGCGCGCGACGCGTCTGCAAACGCTGCTGCGCCTGAAGATTCCGGCCGGGCTGCCGGTGATCCTGGCCGGCGTGCGCGTGTCGGTCGTGCTGGCCCTGGTCGGCGCCGTGGTCGGGGAGTTCATCGGCGGGCGCAAGGGGCTGGGCGCCTCGATCATCGCCGCGCAGGGCATGATGGATTCGACCATGATGTTCGCCCTCTTCATCGTCATCACGGTGCTGGGGATGCTCTATTACCAGGCCGCCGTCGGGATCGAACGGTGGCTGCTGCGCCGCCAATGGAACGACCAACAGGGCTGAAGGGACGATCACCGATGAAGACGCCGTATCGTGGGTTTCTGCGTTCCCTGGGCGCCGTCGCGCTGGCCGGTCTGGTCGGGCTGGCCGGGACCGGCCGGGCGCTCGCCCTGGACAAGGTGACCGTCGCGGGCTGGAGCCAGCCGATCAGCGAGATCACCAACCTGCTGGCCGAGCCGGACAAGGGATTCTTCAAGGCGAAGGGGCTCGACCTGGACTATGTGCCGGGCAACGGCGGCGGTGCGGCGATCCAGAACATGCTGACCGGGCAGGCGGACATCGCCTTCACCGACCCGGCCTCCTTCTTCCTGGCGCTCGACAAAGGGCAGAAGCTGGTCGCCATCTACAACATCTACCCGCAGAACGTCTTCAACGTGGTGTCGCCGAAGGAGCGCAACATCACCAAGCCCGCCGACCTGAAGGGCAAGAAGGTCGGCGTCTACAGCCTGTCCAGCGGCACCTACCAGAACCTTCAGGTGCTGCTGCATCAGGTCGGCCTGTCGGAAAAGGACGTGACCATCGAGGTGACCGGCCTGCTGAATTTCGCGCCGGTGATCCAGGGGCAGGTGGACGCCACCGCCGCGACCGACACGGGGCTCTATGTCGGCCTGCAAAAGGGCCTGAAGGACGTCAACGTTATCGAGGTGAAGGACACACTGAACCTGCCCAGCGACATCTTCGTGGTGACGGAGGAGACCTACCGCACGAAGAAGGATCTGCTGAAGCGCTTCCTTGCCGCCTACCGCGACAGCGCCGCCTGGATGATCGACCGTCCGGAGGAGGCCGCCCGCATCGCCGTAGACCGCGCCATCAACGGCCGGGACGAGGCGACCAACCTCGCCATCATCACGCTTCGCAACGCCTCCAGCCAGTCGGACACGACGCGGGCGAAGGGGCTCGGCGCCTTCGATCCCGAGGTGATGCAGAAAGGCGCCGACACCTTCAAGCAGCTGGGGCTGATCGCGAAGGACATCGACGTCGCCCGCGTGGTCGTCACCGACCTGCTTCCCCAATAGCCAGGACCGGGGCAGAGCCATGGACTTCCGGGAAAAGACCGTCCTCGTCACCGGCTCCAGCCGCGGCATCGGCGCGGCCATCGCCAGGGCCTTCGCGGCAGAGGGGGCGATGGTCGTCGTCAACTACCTGCGCAACGCGGACGCCGCCCAGCGGGTGGTGGAGGACTGCCGGGCGCTGGGCGGCGATGCCTGGGCCGTGCAGGCCGACGTGACGGACGAGGCCGCCGTCCGCGCCATGGCGGACCGCGTGGCCGACGAGCTGGGCCGGATCGACGCCGTGGTCAACAACGCCTTCCGGCCCTACGTCTTCGACCCGGACCGCCGCAAGATGTTCTGGGACACGGGCTGGGCCGACTATCAGGCGCAGGTCGACGGTGCCCTGCGGGCCACCTACAACGTCTGCCAAGCGGTGCTTCCGATGATGCGTCGGCGGGCGCGCGGCAGCATCGTGAACATGGCGACCGACCTCGTGGCCCGCCCGACGGTCCCCTACCACGACTACACCACGGCCAAGGCCGCCCTGATCGGCTTCAGCCGCAATCTGGCCGCCGAACTCGGCCCCTTCGGCATCCGCGTCAACTGCGTAGCGCCGGGGCTGGTCTACCCGACCGACGCCAGCCGCAGCACGAAGGAGGGCGTCAAGGACATGATCGTCGCCCAAACGCCCCTGCGCCGCATCGCGACCCCGGAGGATGTGACGGGGCCGGTCCTGTTCCTCGCCTCCGACTGGAGCCGCTTCATGACCGGGCAGACCCTGACCGTGGATGGCGGGCTGGTCATGGATTGAGCAGCCGCCAGCCTCCTGCGGCAGCGCTCATGCTAAAGGCTCAGTCCCGACCGGACCATAGTCGTGGTGCTTTGCACAAAAACTCGGCTTTCGGACCGTTTTTTGTTCGGCTGAGGGCAAAACACCCTGCCCATGCGCCGGGCAATTCCGGCAGGCATCATTCCGCCCCCAACCCGCCATAGCCTGGAAATCCGCCATTCCGCCGGCCAAGTCATACCTTGGTGCCGGTGTTGGCACGCCTCTTGCCAGAAGGTCTGGGAATTAGGGCAGCGGCAATGGCGCCGTTGCCGGTCCGACGATGGGCCACCGCGGACAAAGGCGTCCGAATCCCCTGGGATCCGACAAGGATTCCGGCGGTTTCGGACGCCTTTTCCTTTTCCGGACGGTGCTCCTGTCCGGGCGGGGAACGCGCGCCAGCCAACAGTCGCCAGCCAACTGCCTAGAAGGATTTCGCAATGGCCTATCTCGCCCCTGCCGAATTCGTGACCAAGATGGTCGATGCCGGCGAGTCCAAGATCTTCATGTCGACGCGCGACACGCTGATCCGCGCCTACATGGCCGGCGCCATCCTTGCGCTCGCCGCCGTGTTCGCCGTGTCCGTGACCGTGCAGACGGGCTCTCCGATCGTCGGGGCGATCCTGTTCCCGGTCGGCTTCTGCATGCTTTACCTGCTCGGCTTCGACCTGCTGACCGGCGTCTTCACGCTGGCGCCGCTGGCCCTGCTCGACAAGCGTCCGGGCGTCACCATGGGCGGCGTGCTGCGCAACTGGGCACTGGTCTTCGTCGGCAACTTCGCCGGCGCGCTGACCGTCGCCGCGATGATGGCGGTGGTCTTCACCTACGGCTTCACCAGCGCCCCGGACGCCGTCGGCCAGAAGATCGGCGCCATCGGCGAATCCCGCACCGTGGGCTACGCCGCCCACGGCGCGGCCGGCATGCTGACGCTGTTCATCCGCGGCGTGCTGTGCAACTGGATGGTCTCCACCGGCGTGGTCGGCGCGATGATGTCGACCTCGGTGTCCGGCAAGGTGATCGCCATGTGGATGCCGATCATGCTGTTCTTCGGCATGGCCTTCGAGCATTCCGTCGTGAACATGTTCCTGTTCCCCTCGGGCCTGATGCTCGGCGGCAAGTTCTCGATCATGGACTACCTGATCTGGAACGAGATCCCGACGGTGCTTGGCAATCTGGTGGGCGGCCTGACCTTCGTCGGCCTGACCCTCTATTCCACCCACGTCCGCACCGGCGCCAAGCGCAAGGCCAAGCCGAACCTGTTCCCCGTCGCGGCGGAGTGATCCGTTCAGGACCGCCGCAAGCTCCGCCCCCGTGGGCGGAGCTTTTTTCATGAGGAGAGCGCATGTCGGGCGGTTTGGCGGTTTCCATCGGGCAGCATTCCGACCAGGGCCGCAAGGCGACCAACCAGGATTTCCACGGCGCGCTGCTTCCGGAAGGACGGGCGCTGGCCTCCAAGGGCGTCGTCATCGCGCTCGCCGACGGCATCTCCACCAGTGCCCTCAGCCGCGTCGCGGCGGAGACGGCGGTCAAGAGCCTGCTGACCGACTATTACTGCACGTCCGAGGCATGGTCGGTGAAGACCTCGGCGCAGCGCGTCATCAACGCGGCCAATTCCTGGCTTTACGCGGAAACCCGGCGCAGCCGCCTGTCCCACGACATGGACCGCGGCTATGTCTGCACGCTGAGCGCGATGGTCCTGAAGTCGCGCAGCGCCCACCTGTTCCACATCGGCGACAGCCGCATCTACCGCGTGGCCGGCGAGACGCTGGAGCCGCTGACCAACGATCACCGGATCGTCCTGTCGTCGCAGGAAAGCTATCTCGGCCGCGCGGTCGGCGCGGCGCCGAACGTCGAGATCGACTACCGCGTCCTGGAACTCAGCCCCGGCGACGTGTTCGTGCTCGCCACGGATGGCGTCTACGAGCATGTGGCGCCGCGCTTCGTCGCGCAGGCCATCGCCGCGTCGCCCGATGATCTGGACGTTGCCGCCCAACGCATCGTGGAGGAGGCGCTGGACCAGGGCAGTCCCGACAACCTCACCATCCAGATCGCGCGCATCGACGCCCTGCCGGACGGCGATGCCGGCGACGTCTTCGTCCGGACCGACGAGTTGGCGCCCCCGCCCCTGCCGGACGCGCCGTGCGACTTCGACGGCTACCGCATCCTGCGGCAGATCCACGCCAACAGCCGCAGCCACATCTATCTGGCCGCCGATCCGGAAAGCGGCGCGCGGGTCGCCATCAAAATCCCGTCGGTCGACCTGCGGGGCGACGAGGCCTATCTGCGGCGCTTCATGATGGAGGAATGGATCGCGCGCCGCCTCCGCAGCGCCCATGTGCTGAAGGCCGTTCCGCCGAACCGCCGCCGCAACTTCCTCTACGTCGTGACCGACCATGTGGAAGGCCAGACACTGCGGCAGTGGATGATCGACAATCCCCGCCCGGACTTCGGGGCGGTGCTTGCGATCGTCGAACAGATCGAGAAGGGCCTGCGCGCGTTCCACCGCATGGAGATGGTGCACCAGGATCTGCGCCCGGAAAACATCATGATCGACCGCGACGGCGGGGTGACGATCATCGACTTCGGCTCCACCAAGGTGGCCGGCGTCCACGAGGCCGCCCCCGACCTCGACGGCGAGGCGATCCTGGGGACGGTGCAGTACGCGGCACCGGAATATTTCGTGGGGGAGCCGGGGACCCCGCTTTCCGACCAGTTTTCGCTGGGCGTCATCGCCTATGAGATGCTGACCGGCCGTCTTCCCTACGGCGCGGAGGTCGGGCGGGCGCGCAGCCGCAAGGCGCAGCGCCGGCTGCGCTACATCCCGGCGCGAAGCGCGTCGCGCCCGGTTCCCGAATGGGTCGACGCGGCCCTGTGCCGCGCCGTCCACCCCGACCCGCTCGAACGCTATGAGGCGTTGTCGGAGTTCATCGCCGACCTCCGCCGCCCGAACCCGGAGTTCGCGCCCGAACGCCGCCGCCCGCTGATGGAGCGGAACCCCCTGCTGTTCTGGAAGGGCCTGTCCGCGGTTCTTGCCGCCATCGTCCTCGTCCTGCTTTCCAGGCTGTGAACGTCGCTGGTTGTCTGTTGGCGTTGTTGTTCGCCTACCGTGTCAGCCTTATCGGCGTTCCTGTAGGTCTCCACACCACCATCCGCCCCTGGCAAGTTGTCTCTGTTGACGTTCGGAAGGCAACCAGCTAGCGTGGCGTCTACCTCAATCGGTGGAGGCATGGGATGGACGGCGACCAGATCCGGGCGCTGCGGGAAACGCGCGGGATGACGCAGGCGGACTTGGCGGCGGCGCTGAACGGCTGGACCGGGCGCAAGCTGGACAAGACCAAGGTGTCGAAGTGGGAGAGCGGCAAGGAGAAGATCCCGGCCGACGTCGCGGGGCATCTGCTGATGATGACGCTGGAGCGCCCGCAGGACGCAGCACCCGCACGCTGCACCACCGTGTCCCTGGCGATCCAGAAGGGCGGCACGGCCAAGACGGCGACCAGCCTGTGCCTGTCCTACGTGCTGGCGCGGGCCGGCTACCGGACGCTGCTGATCGACGGGGACAGCCAGGCGAACGCCACCGTGCAGGCCGGCGTGCCGGTGAACGAGACGGTGGAGCTGACCAAGGCCGGGCGGACGCTGTACCACGCGCTGACCAACAAGGCGCCGGTGGAGTCCTGCATCCTGCGCACCGCCTACCCGAACCTGCACCTGCTGCCGTCCAGCATCGCGCTGGCCGTCGCGGAGAAGGAGATGACGCAGGACCAGATCAGCCCCAGCGGCTTCATGCGCCAGATGATCGCGCAGGTCCGGGACAGCTACGACTTCGTGGTGATCGACTGCGCTCCGGCCCTGTCCGCCATGACGATGAACGCGCTGGTCGCTTCCGACTATGTGCTGATCCCCTGCCAGACGGAGGCGCCGGCGATCCTCGGCCTCGACCACCTGCACAACACGCTGCGCGAGGTGCAGCAGCGCGCCAACCCGCGCCTGCAAATCCTGGGCATCGTCCCGACCATGTACAACGCCCGCCTCAGCCAGGACCGCGCGTCGCTGGAGGATATCCAGCAGGTCTGGGGGCCGGCGATGCACGTCTTCGACCCGATCCCGCGCGCCACCATCTACTCCCAGGCCGCCGCCAGCCAGCGCATCACGGTCGAGGCGGAGCCGGGCGCGCCGGGCATCGAAACCTTCGTGGAGATCGCCCGCCGCCTGATCGCCCACCGCCTGATCGCTGGCGCCGAAGCCCCCCCGGAGAGCAGCCATGCCGCCTAAGCTCCAGCGCACCACCCGCACGCAGATGATGGCCGGCCCGGCGGGGCGCGAGGCGATCCCGGAGGTCAGCGCCGGACTGCACGGCCTGTCCGGCGTCCTGCCGCGCCTGATCGAAGCCGATCTGGACCGCATCACGCCCAGCCCCGGCCAGCCGCGCACGGTGTTCGACGAGAGCGCGCTGCGCGCGCTGGCGGAATCCATCGAGCGGCACGGGCTCCAGCAGCCGATCCTGGTGCGGGAGGCGGAGGAGTTCGGCCATTACCATCTGGTGGCGGGGGAGCGGCGCCTGCGCGCCCACCGGATGCTGGGCCGTGCGACCATTCCCGCCATCATCACCCGCGGGCGGCCGGACGAAATCGCGCTGATCGAGAATGTGCAGCGCGTGGACCTCGACGCCGTGGACCTTGCGCGCGGCCTGAAGGCGCTGATCGAGACCCACGGCTATTCCCAGGCGGAAGCGGGCGCCGCCATCGGCCTGTCCGACAGCGAGACCTCGCGGCGGCTGAGCGTGCTCGCCCTGCCCGCCGACATCCTGGCCGAGCTTCAGGCGGCCCCCGACGCGGTGAGCCGGTCGGCGCTCTACGAACTCGCCGCCGTGGACGGAGAGGACGCGCAGCGCGCGCTCTGGGCGCAGGCGAAGGGCGGCATGACCGTGCGGGAGATGCGGGCGGCCAAACCGCGCTCTCGCCCGTCCGTCGAGCCGATGCGGCTTCTGGGCACCAGCTTGAACCGCATCGGCAAGGACATCGCCGCCCTACGGGAGGTGCGCTCCGCGATGGTCGCCGAGCATCGCGAGCGGCTGCGCCAGCTTCGCCAGGAAATCGACGACCTGCTCGGCGAATGACAAGTCTTGCGACGTCGGGAGCGTCTCAAGATTGACAGAGAGCGACATCCGGCAACCTAAAAGTGCCACCGACGTCGCAAGCGGGCTGTTTCGTCAGCCGGTGGCGATCCTGTTGCGGTGGCTGGACGGCTGGCTCATCTGTTAAGCTGTGCGGACGTTGGGGAGGTTTGCCCATGAAGGCGATGATCCTTCCGCAGCCGCGCTCCGCGCTGGTGCCAGCCCTGCTGCCGGATCCGGAGCCGGGACCGCGTCAGGTTTTGATCCGTGTGCACAGCTGCGCGGTGTGCCGGACGGACCTGCATGTGATCGACGGTGAGCTGCCGAACCCGAAGCGCCCCCTGATCCCCGGCCATGAAATCATCGGGACGGTCGTCGCGACCGGTCCGGGGGCGGAGCGGTTCAAAGCCGGTGACCGGGTTGGGGTGCCCTGGCTGGGATGGAGCTGCGGCGCCTGCGCCTACTGCCGTTCGGGGCGGGAAAATCTGTGCGACCGGGCGCGCTACACCGGCTATCAGATCGACGGCGGCTACGCCGAACTGACCGTGGCGGACGAGCGGTATTGCTTCCCGATCGACCCGTCCTATTCGGACCAGGAGGCGGCACCGCTGATGTGCGCCGGACTGATCGGCTACCGTGCCCTGCGCATGGCGGGAGAGGGGGCGGGCGAGGCGGCACGGCTGGGCCTCTACGGCTTCGGGGCGGCCGCGCACATCGTGGCGCAGGTCGCCCGGCACCAGGGCCGTCAGGTCTTCGCCTTCACCCGCCCCGGCGACGAGGGCGCGCAGGCCTTGGCGCGGCAACTCGGCGCGGTCTGGGTCGGCGGATCGGACGAGGCTCCGCCCGAGCCGCTGGATGCCGCCATCCTGTTCGCCCCGGTCGGCGCGCTGGTGCCCACCGCGTTGCGGGCGGTGGCCAAGGGCGGGACCGTGGTGTGCGCGGGGATCCACATGAGCGACATCCCCTCCTTCCCCTACGAAATCCTGTGGGGCGAGCGGGTCGTCCGGTCGGTCGCCAACCTGACGCGCCGCGACGGGGAGGAATTCCTGGCCCTGGCGCCGAGAATCCCGGTCCGAACGCAGGTGACGCCCTTCCCGCTCGCCCAGGCCAACGACGCCGTGGCCGCGTTGCGCGGTGGGATCATCGCGGGGGCCGCGGTGCTTACGATGTGACGCACGGTCTGGTGGGCTGGCGTAACGCGATAGACGGTCGGGGAAAGGACCATCGCCCTAAAACGGATTTCAATCCGCTTTGGACCGCGACCGCGGTCCCGGCCGCCCATGCGGCCGAAGCCCGACCGGCGAATGAGGTCATATGAATCTATAGCGAATGACAATTCGCTATAATCGTCACCCGGAACCCCTCCCAATGGAAAGCCGCTGCTCCGTCTGTGTGGTGGCCCGGCGAAGGAAAAACCTTCTACACTGACAGGGAAAACGCCGCCAACGCCCACCGCCGCCCACCGCCATGGAGGGCTCCGTGAAGAAAATCCGCTTCACAAGCCGGATTTCGGCAGAAAAATCGCTGAAGAACATGGGCTTTGGTTGTATCGGCATTCGCGACATCTGGAGCCTGCCGGTGCAGGGGGGCGTCCTGTACGCGAAAGTCGTGGAAAAGAACACGGACATTGAAATCGTGGTCGGAACGCTGGAGGAGCTTTCGTGGCTGGAGAACCGCATGATGCTGGAGCGTTTCACCGACTGTGACGGCGGGACTTTCCGGTGCGGAGCGCTGGCCAAGTTGTAGGCGCCCATCCCGCGGAGGCGCCCGCCCCACCTGGGCAGAGGCGTCGTTGACCGGGGTCCCCCTGATCACCGGGACACGGCCAGCGTCCGTTCCATCGTCACCACGGAGGCCCCGCCGCGCATCAGGGTGAAGGTGCCGCGATAGGGACCCTTGGGCCAGCCGGCGGCGGGACGCTTCAGGCCTTGGTAGCCGAACCACACCACCTTGTCGGCCGGCAGATCGGCGCTGTGGTCGAACAGGACGCGTCCGTCGGCCGCCTCGATGCGCACGCGCTGGGTGTCCCCGGCCTTCACGCCCATCAGATCGGCCCACAGAACCAGAAGCGGTGCGTCGGGCGGCAGCGTCTCCACGGCCTGGGTCCCGTGGCGGGCCGCTTCGGCATCGGGGACAGCGACGGCGAAGCCGGCGCCCAGGCCGGCGGTGGGCTTGTAGGCCAGCGCCTTGGCCGCCGCGGCGCTCCACAGCGACGCTGTGGGCGGCTGGCCGCAGGCCGGGGCCGGTTCTTCGCCCACGAAGGGATCGACGACCTTGCCGTTGTGGCGCACGCCGAAATGCAGGTGCGGGAACTCCGTCAATCCCGACAGGCCGACGAGGCCCAGTTTCTGACCGGCCTCGACCCGCTGTCCGGGCTGCACGGCGACGCTGCCGCGCCTCATGTGCAGGTAGGCGGTCTGCCAGCCGTCGCCGTGGTCGATGATGACCGCGTTGCCGCCGCCGACGTTATTCACCTTGTCACGGCCGACGATGTTGACGTTCACGTCCTCCATCCCGTCGCGCACGCGCAGCACGGTGCCGGCGGCGGCGGCCAGCACCGGCACCCCGGCGTCCATCAAGCGGTAGTCCGGCAGACGGATGTCGGTGCCGTCGTGCCCGTTGTAGGTCAGCCGCCCGCAGGCGTAATCCCGCCATTCCGGCCCCGGATCCTCGTCCACGTAGTTCTGCACGAAGCAGACCTCCCCGACCCGGCAGTCGATCGGCAAGTCGAAGCGCGGCGCGTCGGCCGCGGCCGGCCGGGCGGACAGGCACGGAAGTGCGAGGAGCAGGGCGAACGCGGCGCACCGGACACGGATCATACCGACCCTCAGGCTCAATCATGGGAACCGAGCCTTGACCATAGGAGCCCGCCGCCGGTTCGGCCACCCCCGATTGCCGTCACGGGCTCCGGCGGGCAGGCCGTCCCTTCCTTCGGCCAGCCGGAAGGCGCGCGAGCCGGCCCAGCATTTCATCGCACAGCCAGTCCCGCATGCCGCCTTCAACACGCGCCGCGCGGTCCGATGCCGGCCGCCGTTCGGAATGATTGCGCCCCGGACCTGTTCTGCCGGTCAAGGTCGCTGGACATCCGCGGCCATGCTGCCCATCTTTGCGCCCCGTCAATGGGCATCAGCAAGGAGTCGATTTCAGTGTCCCTTTCCGCGCCGACCAGCACCCCCACCGATCCCAAGCTCGAAGCCCGCCGTCAGTTGACGGACGCCATCGCCACGTACCTGCAGCTGTGCAAGGACCTGACCGGTGCGACGGAGCGCGCCACCGCGACGAGCGGCGGCATCGACAGCGCCGCCCGGCGCAAGGCGTACCAAGCGCTGACGGAACTCGGCGACCAGGTCCGGCTGGCGCAGCGCCGGCTGATGACCACCGCCCGGCAGGCCCGCCGCTACATCCCGGTCGCCGAGATCGAGGACATCGCGAAGAAGCTTGACAAGCGCGACAGCACGGAAAGCGCCGCCGTCCTGGTGAAGTCGGCCCTCGCCGGCTGACGCGCCCGGCGTTGGAACGAGCCGCGCAAGGCCAGGAGGGGCTTGCGTACTGAAGCGTGGCGGGGTACCTCAGGGGCGCCGAGACGCCCGGCGACGGCCCGGGAGTCCGCCACGAACAAGGGAGTAGGGAATGACCAAGGCTGACCTGATCGACGCCATCGCCGCCAAGCTGGGCGGCAGCAAGGCCGATGCCGGCAAGGCACTCGACGCCGTGCTCGACAGCCTGCAGGACGCGCTGGTCAAGGGTGAGACGGTCAAGCTGCCCGGCTTCGGCCAGTTCGAGGTTGCCGAGCGCGGTGAGCGCACCGGCCGCAACCCGCAGACCGGCGCGGAAATCACCATCGCCGCGTCGAAGGCCCCGAAGTTTTCCGCCGGCAAGGCCCTCAAGGACGCGATCAACGGCAAGGCCGCCTGATCCAGCCCTTTATGGCACCGGCGGCCCGGAGGCGGCGGAGACGCTGCCTTCCGGGTTCGCCGCCTTTTACGCGTTCTGCCGCTCAAGCGTTCTCAGGACTTTCGTCCGCCCTCCACCGGCGTTGACGCGCAACGCCGATCCAACGGCACCGATCCGACAGCCGGCTTCCGATATCTCATCGCGGCGGCGCATTCCTGCCGCGCCGTCCGGCATAAATCCCGCCCAAACAACAGCCCGCATTGCGGGAATCTACCCATATTGGACTATTGGCTCAAGGATTGCGCACTTTTATGGTGGCACTCCGCAAGAAGGGCGGATTTTTCCAGGGTATGGGCAGACATCAATGAAGAAGAAAATGCGCGCTGGCCTCTCTTTATGATGCCCTAGACAACCCGCGTCTTACAACCGTTCCGCCGAAAGTGGTAGGTCGGAAGTCATTCATGTCTGGTGACCTGCCGCATCCGTCCTTTGCCGATGTCCCATTTTCCGTCCAGCGGACACGGCACGGTTTTTCGTTGAACTCTGGTCCCGCTGCCGTCCTTCGGGTTGCCCGCAGAGCACCGCCGACCGCCGGAACACGGGCCGGAACACGGGATCAAGGTCCCACCGCCTTCGCCGACCGAAACAGCCAGACGATCCGCCCGCCAGGAGCATGACGATGCAGCCGAACGACAATGCGGTCACCGAGACCACGGACCACGGCGTTGCCCTCCACGCGGTGGCTGAACAGGCCGACGGCGACAACGCCGATCTCCGCGAACTGCTGCAGGCCCTGCGGGCGATGCGCGTCGGCGACTTCTCCGTGCGGCTGCCCGGCGACCGGGTCGGGCTGGCGGGGAAGATCGCCGACACCTTCAACGAGATCGTCGCGGCCAACCAGCGCATGGCGACGCAGCTGGAGCGGGTCGGCCAGACCGTCGGGCGCGAGGGCAAGACGCGCCAGCGCGTGAAGTTCGGTCTGGCGCAGGGCGCCTGGGGGGAGATGGAGACCTCCGTCAACACCCTGATCGACGACCTGCTCTGGCCGACGACCGAGGTGACCCGCGTCATCTCCGCCGTGGCGCAGGGCGACCTGTTGCAGACGGTGCAGCTCGACGTGGACGGCCGCCCCTTGCAGGGCGAATTCCTGCGCGCGGCCACCATCGTCAACACGATGATCAAGCAGCTGAGCGTCTTCACGTCGGAGGTGACGCGCGTGGCGCGCGAGGTGGGCACCGACGGCAAGCTCGGCGGTCAGGCGCAGGTCCGCGAGGTGACCGGCGTGTGGAAGGATTTGACCGAAAGCGTCAACTCCATGGCCAGCAACCTGACGGCCCAGGTCCGCAACATCGCCGAGGTGACCATCGCCGTGGCGAACGGCGACCTGTCCAAGAAGATCACCGTGGACGTGCGCGGCGAGATCCTCCAGCTGAAGGAAGCCATCAACACGATGGTGGACCAGCTCCGTTCCTTTGCCTCGGAGGTGACGCGCGTGGCGCGCGAGGTGGGCACGGACGGCAAGCTGGGCGGTCAGGCCATCGTGCCCGGCGTGGCGGGCACCTGGAAGGACCTGACGGACTCCGTGAACGCCATGTGCGGCAACCTGACCGACCAGGTCCGCAACATCGCGCAGGTGACCACGGCGGTGGCGCGCGGCGACCTGTCGCGCAAGATCACCGTGGACGTGAAGGGCGAAATCCTGGAGCTGAAGGACACCATCAACACGATGGTGGACCAGCTGAACGCCTTCGCCGGCGAGGTGACCCGCGTGGCCCGCGAGGTCGGAACGGAGGGACGCCTGGGCGGTCAGGCCAACGTGCCGGGTGTCGCCGGCACCTGGAAGGACCTGACCGACAGCGTGAACTCGATGGCCGGCAACCTGACGGCTCAGGTCCGCAACATCGCCGAAGTGACCACGGCGGTGGCGCAGGGCGATCTGTCCAAGAAGATCACCGTCAGCGTCTCCGGCGAGATTCTGGAGCTGAAGGAAACCATCAACACGATGGTGGACCAGCTGAACGCCTTCGCGGGAGAGGTCACGCGCGTGGCGCGCGAGGTCGGCACGGACGGCAAGCTGGGCGGTCAGGCCATCGTGCCCGGCGTCGCCGGGACATGGAAGGATTTGACGGACTCGGTCAACTTCATGGCCGGCAACCTGACCGCCCAGGTGCGAAACATCGCCGAGGTGACCACCGCCATCGCGGGCGGCGACCTGTCCAAGAAGATCACCGTGGACGTGCGCGGCGAAATTCTGGAGCTGAAGGACACCATCAACACCATGGTGGACCAGCTCAACCGCTTCGCGGGCGAGGTGACGCGCGTGGCGCGCGAGGTGGGCACCGAAGGCAAGCTCGGCGGGCAGGCGCAGGTGCCGGGTGTGGCGGGCACCTGGAAGGACTTGACGGACTCGGTCAACTTCATGGCCGGCAACCTGACCGCCCAGGTGCGAAACATCGCGGAAGTGGCGACCGCGGTGGCCGAGGGTGACCTGTCCAAGAAGATCACCGTGAACGTCTCCGGAGAGATTCTGGAGCTGAAGGACACCATCAACACGATGGTGGACCAGCTGAACGCCTTCGCGTCGGAGGTGACGCGCGTGGCCCGTGAGGTGGGCACCGAAGGGCGCCTTGGCGGTCAGGCGCAGGTGCCGGGTGTCGCGGGCACCTGGAAGGATCTGACGGACAGCGTGAACTCCATGGCCGGCAACCTGACGGCCCAGGTGCGCAACATCGCCGAGGTGGCGACCGCCGTGGCCGGCGGCGACCTGTCGCGCAAGATCACCGTGGACGTGCGTGGTGAGATTCTCCAGCTGAAGGAGACGCTCAACACCATGGTGGACCAGCTGAACCGCTTCGCGGGCGAGGTCACCCGCGTGGCGCGCGAGGTGGGTACAGAAGGGCGTCTGGGTGGTCAGGCCAACGTGCCGGGTGTGGCGGGCACCTGGAAGGACCTGACGGACAGCGTGAACTCCATGGCCGGCAACCTGACGGCCCAGGTGCGCAACATTGCGGAGGTGACCACGGCGGTGGCGCGCGGCGACCTGTCGCGCAAGATCACCGTGGACGTGAAGGGCGAGATTCTGGAGCTGAAGAACACCATCAACACGATGGTGGACCAGCTCAACGCCTTCGCCGGCGAGGTGACCCGCGTGGCGCGCGAGGTGGGCACGGAGGGCAAACTCGGCGGTCAGGCGCAGGTGCCGGGTGTGGCGGGCACCTGGAAGGATCTGACCGACAACGTGAACTTCATGGCCGGCAACCTGACGGCCCAGGTCCGCAACATCGCCGAGGTGGCGACCGCCATCGCCAGCGGCGACCTGTCGAAGAAGATCACCGTGGACGTGCGCGGCGAAATCCTTCTGCTGAAGGAAACGCTGAACACGATGGTGGAGCAGCTGCGCTCCTTCGCCGCCGAGGTGACGCGCGTAGCGCGCGAGGTCGGCACGGAAGGGCGGCTCGGCGGTCAGGCGGTGGTGCCCGGCGTGGGCGGCACCTGGAAGGATCTGACCGACAACGTGAACCTGCTGGCCGCCAACCTGACCACCCAGGTCCGCAACATCGCGGAGGTGACCACGGCGGTGGCGCGCGGCGACCTGTCGCGCAAGATCACCGTGGACGTGAAGGGCGAGATTCTGGAGCTGAAGAACACCATCAACACGATGGTGGACCAGCTCAACGCCTTCGCCGGCGAGGTCACGCGCGTGGCCCGCGAGGTCGGCACCGAAGGCAAGCTCGGCGGACAGGCGAAGGTGGAGGGTGTCGGCGGCACCTGGAAGGACCTGACCGACACCGTGAACGTCATGGCCGCCAACCTGACCGAGCAGGTGCGCGGCATCGTGAAGGTGGTGACCGCCGTCGCCAACGGCGACCTGAAGCAGAACCTTGCGGTGAAGTCGAAGGGCGAGGTCGCAGCGCTGGCCGAGACCATCAACAACATGACGGAAACGCTGGCCATCTTCGCCGATCAGGTGACGACGGTGGCGCGCGAGGTCGGCGTGGAAGGGCGTCTCGGCGGTCAGGCGAACGTGCCGGGTGCGGCCGGCACCTGGAAGGATCTGACCGGCAACGTGAACCTGCTGGCCGCCAACCTGACCACACAGGTGCGCGCCATCGCGGAGGTGGCGACCGCGGTGACTAAGGGCGACCTGACCCGGTCGATCCAGGTGGAGGCCCGCGGCGAGGTGGCGGAGCTGAAGGACAACATCAACACGATGATCGACAACCTGCGGCTGACCACCGACCGCAACACCGAACAGGACTGGCTGAAGACCAACCTCGCCCGCTTCACCAACATGCTCCAGGGCCAGCGCGACCTGACCAACGTCGGCCGCATGCTGCTGGCCGAACTGGCACCGCTGGTCAACGCGCAGCAGGGCGTGATCTACCAGATGGAGGCCGACGACCCCTCGCCCAAGCGCAAGCTGAAGCTGCTGACCGCCTACGCCGACGACGGCGCCCACGGCCATCCGGAGCGTCTGGAGATCGGCCAGGGGCTGATCGGGCAGTGCGCGCTCGACAAGCGGCGCATGCTGATCGCCGAACTTCCCGCCGACGTGGTCCCGATCGGCTCCGGCCTGTTCAAGGTGACCCCGCGCAACGTCATCGTCCTGCCGGTCCTGTTCGAGGGGCAGGCCAAGGCGGTGATCGAGCTGGCCTCCGTCGCGGCCTTCACGACCCTTCAGGTCACCTTCCTGGAGCAGCTGACCGCCAGCATCGGCATCGTGCTGAACAGCATCGAGGCGACGATGCAGACCGAAGGCCTGCTGAAGCAGTCGCAGCAGCTCGCCACCGAGCTTCAGACCCAGCAGAAGGAGCTTCAGCAGACCAACGAACAGCTGGAGCAGAAGGCCCAGCAGCTGGCCGAGCGCAACGTCGAGGTGGAGCGCAAGAACCAGGAGATCGAACAGGCCCGCCGCGCGCTGGAGGAAAAGGCGACCGAACTGGCGCTGACCTCCAAGTACAAGTCGGAGTTCCTGGCGAACATGAGCCACGAGCTACGCACGCCGCTGAACAGCATCCTGATCCTCGGCCAGCAGCTGGGCGACAACCCCGACGGCAACCTGACGGCGAAGCAGGTGGAATTCGCCCGCACCATCCACGGCGCCGGCACCGACCTGCTGAACCTCATCAGCGACATCCTGGACCTGTCGAAGATCGAATCCGGCACCGTCACCGTGGAGGCGGAGGAGATCTACTTCTCCAACCTCGTCGACATGGTGGGCCGTCCCTTCCGGCACGAGGCGGAAAACCGCCGCCTGTCCTTCGACGTGCAGGTCGATCCCAACCTCGGCCGCAGCCTCATCACCGACTCCAAGCGCCTGCAGCAGGTGCTCAAGAACCTGCTGTCGAACGCCTTCAAGTTCACGGAGCATGGCGGCGTGCGCCTCAACGTCTCCACCGCGCTCGGCGGCTGGAACACCGACCATCCGGTGCTCCGCCAGGCACCGATGGTGGTCGCCTTCGAGGTGTCGGACACCGGCATCGGCATCCCGCTGGAAAAGCAGAAGATCATCTTCGAGGCGTTCCAGCAGGCCGACGCCAGCACCAGCCGCAAGTACGGCGGCACCGGCCTGGGGCTGGCGATCAGCCGCGAACTGGCGAGCCTGCTGGGCGGCGAGATCCAGCTGCGCAGCAACCCCGGCGTCGGCTCGACCTTCACGCTCTACCTGCCGCTGAAGTATGTCGGCCCGTCGATGCCGGGCCGCCCGGTGACGGAAGGGCGCCCCGAGTCCGCCGCCCCGCTGCCGATCGTCTTCCCGCCGATCTGCGCGCCGGAGCGGCCGACGGAGGCGGTGGCCGACGACCGCGGTGACCTGCACCCGAACGACACCATCCTGCTGATCGTGGAGGACGACCCGCACTACGCGCGCATCATGGTCGATCTGGCCCGCGACCGGGGCTTCAAGACGCTGGTGGCGACGCGCGGGGCGGACGCGCTCGATCTGGCGCGGCAGTACCGGCCGACCGCCGTGTCGCTGGACGTGTTCCTGCCGGACATGCTCGGCTGGACGGTGCTCAGCCAGCTCAAGCAGAACCCGGCGACCCGGCACATCCCGGTGCAGATCGTCACGCTGGACGAGGACCGCCAGCACGGTCTGGCGCGCGGCGCCTTCTCCTTCATGACCAAGCCCACCAGCACCGAGGGGCTGGAGAGTGCGCTGAACAAGATCAAGAACTTCGCCAAGCCGCGCCGCAAGCGCCTGCTGGTCGTGGAGGACAACCCCGCCGAACAGCTGGGCATCACCGAGCTGCTGGGCCACGACGACGTGGAGATCACGGTGGCCTCCACCGGGGCCGAGGCCATGGAGGCGTTGCGTGCACAGCCGCACGACTGCGTGGTCCTCGACCTGCGCCTGCCGGACATGACGGGGTTCGAGCTTCTCGAACAGCTCCGCGCCGACGAGACGCTGGCCGACGTCCCGGTGGTGGTCTTCACCGGGCGCGAATTGAGCCCCGAGGAGGACGCGCTGCTGCACTCCATGGCCCGCAGCATCGTGGTCAAGGGGGTGGAGTCGCCCGAACGCCTGCTGGACGAAACGGCGCTGTTCCTGCACCGGGTGGTCGGCGACCTGCCGGTCGAAAAGCAGCGCATGCTGGAGCGCCTGCACAGCTCCGACGAGGATCTGGTCCGGCAGACGGTGCTGCTGGTCGACGACGACGCCCGCAACATCTTTGCGCTGAGCAGCGTTTTGGAGCGGCGCGGCATGAACGTGCTGACCGCCACCACGGGCCGCGAGGCGATCACGCTGCTGGAATCCACGCCGAACGTCGCCATTGTCCTTATGGACATCATGATGCCGGAGATGGACGGCTATGAAACGATGCAGGTCATCCGGGCCAACCCGGCCTTCCGCCGCCTGCCGATCATCGCGCTCACGGCAAAGGCGATGAAGGGCGACCGCGAGAAATGTCTGGAAGCGGGGGCATCCGACTATCTGGCGAAGCCGGTCAACACAGAGCAGCTGCTGTCCGCGCTGCGCATGTGGCTGCACCGCTAGCTCCGGAGAACGACCGTGAACGATGACCTCGTGAAGGACGCTCTTTTGAAGGACGATAGGGTCAATATCCTCCTGGTCGACGACCAGCCGGCGAAGCTGCTCAGCTACGAGGTGATCCTCCAGGAACTCGACGAGACGCTGATCAAGGCCAACTCGGCGCGGGAGGCTTTGGCCCACCTGCTGAAGAACGACATCGCCGTCGTGCTGGTCGACGTGTGCATGCCGGAGCTGGACGGGTTCGAGCTGGCGGCGATGATCCGGGAGCATCCGCGGTTCGAGAAGATCGCGATCATCTTCATCTCGGCCATCCACATGACCGACCTCGACCGCCTGAAGGGGTACGAGTGCGGGGCGGTGGACTACATCCCGGTCCCGGTCGTGCCGGAAATCCTGCGGGCCAAGGTGCGGACCTTCGCGGACCTGCACCGCAAGACCCGCCAGCTCGAACGCCTCAACAGCGAGCTGGAGCGCCGCGTGGCCGAGCGGACGGCCGAGCTGGAGGCGTCCAACGCGCTGCTTCAGGAAAGCGAAAGCCGCGTCCGGCTGGCGCAGGACGCCGGCGGCATCGTCACCTGGAGCTGGGACATCCAGACCGACACGGTCACCTGGTCGGAAGGGCTGGGGCGGCTTCTGGGCATGGACACCGCCGGCCCGACCGCGTCCCACGGCACCCTCCTGCGGGCCGTCCATCCCGACGACCAGGCCCGGGTGCAGCGCGAGATTGACGCCGCGGTCGAAGGCCACACGCCCTACGAGAGTGAGTTCCGGGTGGTTTGGCCGGACGGCACTGTCCGGTGGCTGGCCGCGCGCGGCAGCGTCGTCCACGACGAGGCGGGGCAGCCGTTGCGCATGATGGGCGTCAACTTCGACGTGACCGACCGCCGCGAGGCGACGGAGGCCCTGAGCCTGCTGAACAACCAGCTGGAACAGCGCGTCGAGGAGCGCACGCAACAGGTCGTGCAGTTGCAGAAGACCGAGGCGCTCGGCCGGCTCACCGGCGGCGTGGCGCACGACTTCAACAATCTGCTGGCGGTGATCCTGACGAACCTGGAAATGCTGCGGCCGAGGCTGGCGGACGATCTTCGGGGCCAGACCATGATCGACTGCGCCATCCAGGGCGCGGAACGCGGGGCGGCGCTGACCCGCCGCATGCTGGCCTTCGCCCGCAAGCAGGACCTGAAGCCCGAGGCGGTCGAGGTTCCGGCGCTGGTCGAGGGGATGGCCGACCTGCTGCAACGCTCGCTCGGCCCCCTGGTGCAGGTCGAAACGCATTTCCCCGACCAGCTCGACCGCGCGCACATCGACCCCCACCAGCTGGAACTGGCGATCCTGAACCTTGCCGTGAACGGGCGCGACGCCATGCCGGACGGCGGGTCGCTCCGCATCTCCGCGGAGAACGAGACCGTGAGCGCCGGCTTCGGCGCCTTCCTGCCGCCCGGCAATTACGTGCGCGTGTCGGTCGCGGACACCGGGGCCGGCATGGACGCGGAAACGCGCCGGCGCGCCACCGAACCCTTCTTCACCACCAAGGGCATCGGCAAGGGCACGGGGCTCGGCCTGTCGATGGTGCACGGCCTTGCCGCCCAATCCGGCGGCGCCATGCGGATCGACAGCACGCCGGAGCGGGGGACCACAGTTTCCCTGTGGATTCCGCGGGCGGATGCCGCGAAGGCGCCGACGGTCCTGGAAAAGCCGCAGCCACGGCCGGAAGCGGTCCGCCCCTGCACCATCCTGCTGGTCGACGACGACGCCCTCGTCCGCATGGCCTCGGTCGCCATGCTCGAAGAGATGGGCCATACGGTGGTCGAGGCGGGCTCGGGCGAGGAGGCCTTGGCCGCGCTGCACGGCGGACAAACCTTCGACCTCGTGGTGACCGATCAGGCGATGCCGGGCATGACCGGCGTCCAGCTGATCCGCGAGATCGAACGGATGGGCCTGGGCCTGCCGACGCTCCTCACCTCCGGCTACGCCGAACTGCCGCCGGAGGTCGAGCATGTGCCGCGGCTCAACAAGCCGTTCACGCAGCCGACGCTCATCGCGGCCATCGCCGCCGCGATGAGCAATACGCCGGTGGGCGTGGCCGGTGCGGCGCAGGCCCTGTCGAACTGACGCGGATTGCCGGGCGAAATAGGCGGGATGTCGGATAGGCGGGATGTCGGGGTCGACGCCCGGCCGGCCCGCGTGCACACTCCCGTCCCTTTTCGCGGGCCGAGGCGCTGAAACGTTCCCGATCGTCGGGGGCGCGGAGAAAACCGGAACAGACGATGGACTGGCGGCGTGCTTTCGAACGATGCCCTTGGCCTGCTTCGACGGTCGATCAGGACGGTGTGGACGCTGGAAATCCTGCTCATCCTGCGCCGTGACGCCGGACGGGCGTGGAGCGCCGACGAACTCATCCGGGAATCGCGCAGCAGCACGGTCATCATTCAGGAGGCTACGGCTAACCTGCGGCACGTCGGCCTCGTCGTCGAGGAGGCCGATGGGCGTCTGCGGTATCAGGCCGCCGCACCCGCGCTCGACCAGTGGGCGGAAGAGATCGCGGCGGCCTACGCCACCCGGCCGGCGGCCGTCATACAGGATCTCTATTCCGTGTCGTCGGGCGGAATCCAGGGCTTCGCCGACGCCTTCCGCCTGCGCAAGGATGACTGAGGCAAGGATGACTGGCATGGAACTTGTTCGATCATCCGTCTACCTGCTGTGCTTCGCCGCCAGCGTCGTGTGCATGGTCCTGCTCGCCCGCAGCTTCATGCGCACGCGCAGCCGGCTGCTGCTGTGGAGCACGATCTGCTTCGTCGGCCTCGCGGCGAACAACCTGTTGCTGTTCATCGACGTGGTGGTGTTGCCGAACATCGACCTCCTGCCCTACCGGACTCTGACGGCGCTTGGCGGGGTCGGCGCCCTTCTCTACGGCTTTGTCTGGGATGCCGAGTGATGGCGCCGTCGAGCTACCTGTTCCTGTCCGGCATGATCGCCATGGGCTATGCGGTCGCCGGCCTCTTCTTCCTGCGGTTCTGGCGCCGCACGCGCGACAGCCTGTTCATCAACTTCGGCTTCGCCTTCTGGCTGCTGGCGCTTGGCCAGGGCGCCGTCGCGCTGAGCAGTTCCATGAACGAAGAGCAGGGGTGGCTTTACCTGATCCGGCTCGCGGCTTTCGGGCTGATCATCGCGGCTATTGTCCGCAAGAACATGGGCCGCAAGAACATAGACCACCGGTAGGCGCAAGGCATCGCTGCAGCCGACGGCAGCCCCCTACCTTCGCAATCGGGGGGAGAGCCGGGCGGGAGCGTGCTCCGCAACCATGCGCACTGAGCGCTGCACAAAAACACTTGCGCGCGCAGGGTTATCCGTTCCAAAGTAATTAAGACACTAAACAAGGGAGCCGCAACGGGGGCGGGTGCCGGGGTACCGGACTCGCCGTTGACGGTGAACCCATAAAAACGGAGGAGCGAACGGTGACCCTTGGAAAGCTCTCCCTGACCGGCAAGCTTCTGCTGATGACCAGCGCCGTCGTGGTGATTTCGGTCGGCATCGGCACCGCGATCATGACCCGGTGGAGCGCCGATCAGGCGCGGTCCGCGGTGATGAGCGAAGGACAACAGCTCGGCTACCGGCACGCCGCGGAGGTCGAACGGCAACTCGGCACCATCATGACCGTCGCCGAAGACGTGCGCGAAGCGATCCTCAGCGCGCAGCGTTCCGGGACCGCCACGCGCGAGCACGTCAACCAGCTGCTGCGCGACACGCTGGCCGCCCATTCCGACTATCTCGGCGTGTGGGCCGGGTTCGAGCCGCGCGCGCTGGACAACCGCGACTCGGAGTATGTCGGGGCGCAGGGATCGGACAAGACCGGGCGCTTCCTGTCCTACTGGAACCGCGGGAGCGGCGACATCGTCCTGGAGACGCTGGAGGACTACGACAAGGACGGTGCCGGCGATTATTACCTGCTGCCGAAGAAGACCAAGGCGCCGGTGATCGTTGAGCCGTACATGTACAAGGTGTCCGGCAAGGATGTGATGATCACCTCGATCGCCGTGCCGATCCTGCAGGACGGCCGGTTCCTCGGCGTCGCCGGCATCGACGTGGCGCTGGACAGGATGTCGGAGCGGCTTCAGACCATCCGGCCCTTCGGCAACGGCGCCGTCGCCCTGATCTCCAACGCCGGGCGGTGGGTCGCCTACCAGAAGGCGGACCTGCTCGGGAAGCCGATCGACGAGGCCGACCCCGGCCTTACCGAGGCGAAAAAGGCCGTCCAGGAGGGCCGCTTCTATTCGACGGAGATCTTTTCGCGGGTCCTGAACGCGCAGGTTCTCCGGCTTGCCGTGCCGGTGCGGGTGGGCGAGACGAAGACGCCCTGGTCCCTGCTCGTCGGCCTGCCGCTCACCAAGGCGGAGGAGAACGCCGCGGCCATCCGCAACAGCCTGATCGGCGGAAGCGCCATCTTCCTGGTGGCCCTGATGGCGACTCTGGGCGGCGTGCTGCTGGTGCTGGTGCGGCGGCCGCTTGGTCGCACCATCACGGTGATCGAGGCGATGGCCGCCGGGAATTACGACGTCACCGTTCCGGAACAGTCCCGCGGCGACGAGATCGGCCGCATCAACCAGACGCTTCAGCAGTTCAAGGAGAACGCCCGCAAGGTCGCCGACCTCCAGCACCAGCAGGAGGAAGCCGCCCGCCGGGCGGAGGTGGAGCGCCGCAACTCCATGCTCAGGGTGGCCGACAGCTTCGAGGCCAGCGTGCTGGGGGTGGTCGAGATCGTCGCCTCCGCCGCCACGGAGATGCAGAGCGCGGCGACCACGCTGACGGCGACCGCCGAACAGACCAACCAGCAGGCGCAGTCCGTCGCGGCGGGCTCCAACCAAGCCGCCAGCAACGTCCAGACGGTCGCCGCCGCGACGGAGCAGCTGTCGGCCTCCATCTCCGAAGTGACGAAACAGATGGCGCAGTCCTCCGCCATCGCCGGAAGGGCCGTGACCGACGCCCAGCGCACGGACGAAACCATCCTGAGCCTGGTCGAGGCGGTCGAGCGGATCAGCAAGGTGATCGACCTCATCAACAACATCGCCGGCCAGACCAACCTGCTGGCGCTGAACGCCACCATCGAAGCCGCGCGCGCCGGGGAGGCCGGCAAGGGCTTCGCCGTTGTCGCGTCGGAGGTGAAGAGCCTCGCCAACCAGACCGCCAAGGCCACCGAGGAGATCGCGGCGGAAATCGCCCAGGTGCAGTCGGTGACCGAACAGGCGGTGCAGGCCATCAAGGTGATCGGCGGCACCATCACCGACATGAGCGCGATCACCGGCACCGTGGCCTCGGCCGCCGAGGAGCAGGCCGCCGCAACGGCCGAAATCACCCGCAACCTTCAGGAAGCGGCGCGCGGCACGCAGGACGTCTCGGGCCACATCACCGGCGTCAGCCAGGGCGCGGGAGAAACGGGCGCCGCCGCGTCTCAGGTGCTGAGCGCTGCCGACCAGCTCGGGCGGCACGCGGAGACGCTGCGCGGCGAGGTGAACCGCTTCCTCGCCGAAATCCGCGCGGCCTGACGAACCACACTCATCCCCCGTAAAACATGGGTCCACGACGCCCCGGCTGCCCCGCGCGGCCGGGGCGTTGCCCGTTTTCCGCGTCCCGTCCGCACATGGCTGTGGTTCCAAATTCGAATAACAAAATATGGTTATGCCATAGGTAGATATTCACCCATTCCGCTGGTTTGAAAGCGGGATTAATTTACACCAGCGGCAAGGGACAAAGCATGACGGCGCATTCCGACGACCAGGCCTATTGGCAACCCGTGCTGGAAACCCAGAGCCGGGCCGAATGGCGTCAGCTTCAGTTCGACCTGCTGGCAAAGCATCTGCGCCACGCCTACGACGGGTCGCCCTACTACCGGTCCGCTTTCGAGGCCCACGGCGTGCACCCGGACCAGTTCCGCACGCTGGACGACCTGCGCCGCTTCCCGTTCCTGGACAAGGCGACCCTGCGCGACCGGCAGAAGGCGGTTTCCCCCTTCGGGGACATCGTGGCGGTGCCGGAGCGCGACATCGTGTACATCTCCGCCTCCAGCGGATCCACCGGCATTCCGACCGCCTCGCCCTTCACCGCGGAGGATTTCGACGAGTGGATCGACTATGAGGCGCGCCAGTTCTGGTCGAGCGGCCTGCGCCCGACCGACCGCTACGCCCACGCGCTGAACTTTTCGCTGTTCGTCGGCGGCCCCTGCGTGCTGGGCGCGCAGAAGCTGGGCGCGCTCAGCATCCACGCGGGCACGCTGCCGTCGGAACGGTTGCTGGCCGTGCTGAAGCAGTTCCAGGTGACCGCGCTGTGGACCACGCCGTCCTACGCCTGGCATCTCGGCGAGACCGCCGTGAAGGAGGGCATCGACCTGCGCCGCGATCTCGCCGTGCGCCGCCTGTTCGTGGCGGGCGAGCCCGGCGGCTCCATCCCCGAGACCCGCTCCCGCATCGAGGCGCTGTGGGGCGCGGAGGTCTACGACTACTACGGCCTGTCGGACATCTTCGGCTCCTGCGCCGGCATGTGCACGGAGAAGGACGGGCTGCACTGGGCCGAGGACCACATCCTGGTCGAAGTCCTTGACCCCGAAACGGGCGAGCCGGTTCCGGAAGGGGAGCGCGGCGAGATGGTGCTGACCACCCTGCGCAAGCGGGCGCGCCCGCTGATCCGCTTCCGCACCGGCGACATCGTGTCCGTCACCACCGAGCCCTGCCGCTGCGGCCGCACGTCCCTGCGCCTGAAGGGGGTGCACGGGCGCCTGGACGACATGCTCATCATCAAGGGTGTGAACATCTTCCCCAGCGACGTGGAGGCGGCCATCCGCCAGGACACCGCCCTGACCGGCGAGTACCGGCTGGTCGTGGACCGGGTCGAGCATCTCGACCGCCTGACGGTGGAGGTGGAGCGCGCCCACGGCTTCAACGGCACGCCGGAGGAACTGCGGGACCGGCTGCGCCGCCATCTGAAGGCGGTCACCGGCGTCGGCGCCGAGGTCGTCGTTCTGGACCCGGACTCCCTGCCCCGCGCCGTGCACAAGGCCAAGCGCATCGAGGACCGCCGCACGCACGTCTGGTCCTGATGGACATGACACCGGCGGGGGCCGCCCGCCGGTGTTACTCCCATGGAGATTTGCAAGTAGTACGGACTTACCGCGCCGCCAACGGTGCGCGCGGAATACCATTCCCTGGTCAGCGGTGACGGCGCCTTTCCGGCGCGTCTCCCAACCGGAATGGAGCCGACCGCCATGGCCAAGGCGATCCATATGATGATCCGGGTTCTCGACGAACAGCGGTCCCGGGATTTCTACGGCAATGCGTTCGGGCTGGAATGCGCCGACCGCTTTGCCTTCGAAGGCTTTACGCTGGTCTACCTCCGCAACGCGGAGAGCGATTTCGAGGTCGAGCTGACCATCAACCACGACCGTGCGGAGCCTTACACCCACGGGGACGGCTATGGTCACATCGCCCTGTGCGTGGACGACCTCGACGCCGAGCATCGGCGGCTGACCGACCTCGGCTTTGCCCCCAACCCCATCAAGGAATTCATGCGGGACGGGGCGCTGATGGCGCGCTTCTTTTTCATCCAGGACCCCGACGGCTACAAGATCGAGGTCCTCCAGCGCCACGGCCGGTACCGCTGAACCGGCGGCTCCCCGGCTCTCACAAAAATGGGAGGAATCCATGAGTTCCACCATCGACACGGCCGTCGGACGCCGCGCCTTCCTGGCGGCCTCCGCCACGGCCGCCGCGGCGACCGCCATCCTGGTGTCGGGCAGCGCCATCCTCTGCCCGTCGGAGGCCTGGGGGTACGAGACGAAGGCGCTGGCGCCCGAAACCATGCGCTCCCTGGTCAAGATGGCCCGCGACATCTACCCGCACGACCGGCTGGGCGACCGCTTCTACGCCGTCGCCATGAAGGTCCAGGACGAGGCGGCGGCCAAGGATGCCGCGCTCAAGGACCTGATGGAGGCGGGCATGGCGAAGCTCGACAAGCTTGCCAAGGCCAAACACGGCATGCCCTACGCCGAGGTCGGCTGGGAGGCGGACCGGGTCCGTCTGCTGCGCGAGGTCGAGGCCGATCCCTTCTTCCAGAAGGTGCGCGGCGGGCTGGTGACCGGCCTCTACAACAACAAGGACCTTTGGCCGCTCTTCGGCTACGAGGGCGAAAGCGCGTCCAAGGGCGGCTACATCGACCGCGGCTTCAACGACATCGAGTGGCTCTGAACGAAAGTCCCCAGGGAGGACGTCAGCCATGGCAGGGAAATTCGACCTGAACGACGACAGCGTCGTAGTCATCGTGGGGTCCGGCGCGGGCGGTGGGACGCTCGGCACGCAACTGGCGCTGAAGGGCATCAAGACGGTCATCCTCGAAGCGGGGGGCCGCCACGAGATCGAGGATTTTCAGAACGACGAGTGGGGCAGCTTCACCCAGATCTCCTGGCTGGACCCGCGCACCACCTCGGGAAGCTGGCGCGTTGCCAAGGATTTCCCCAACCTGCCGGCCTGGATCGTCAAGGCGGTCGGCGGATCGACCATCCACTGGGCGGGCGCCTCGCTGCGCTTCCAGCCGCACGAGTTCAAGGCACGCACGACCTACGGCGAGGTGGCGGGCGCGAACCTGCTCGACTGGCCGGTCACGCTGGAGGAGATGGAGCCCTACTACGCCAAGGCCGAGGACCGCATGGGCGTGACCCGCACCAACGGCATCCCCGGCCTGCCCGGCAACAACAACTTCAAGGTCCTGAAGGCCGGCGCCGACCGGATGGGCTACAAGGAATGCCACACCGGGCGCATGGCCATCAACTCGCAGCCCCGCGACGGGCGCGGATCCTGCCAGCAGATCGGCTTCTGCTTCCAGGGCTGCAAGTCGGGGGCGAAATGGTCGACGCTCGTCGCGGAGATCCCGAAGGGCGAGGCGACCGGCAACCTGGAGGTCCGTCCCAACGCGCAGGTGCTGAAGATCGAGCATGACGCGAAGGGCAAGGTCACCGGCGTGCTCTACGCCGACAAGTCCGGCGCGATCCAGCGCCAGAAGGCGCGCGTCGTCGCGGTGGCCGGCAACTCCATCGAAAGCCCGCGCCTGCTGCTGAACTCCGCGTCCTCGATGTTCCCGGACGGGCTCGCCAACTCGTCGGGGCAGGTCGGCCGGAACTACATGCGGCACATGACCGGCTCGGTCTACGGGATGTTCGAGAAGAAAGTCCACATGTACCGCGGCACGACCATGGCCGGCGTCGTGGCCGACGAGGCGCGCCACGACCCGAACCGGGGCTTCGTCGGCGGCTACGAGATGGAGACGCTGTCGCTCGGCCTGCCCTTCATGGCGGCCTTCCTCAATCCCGGCGCCTGGGGGCGGGAGTTCACCTCGGCGCTGGACGGATACGACCAGATGGCCGGCATGTGGCTGGTCGGCGAGGACATGCCGCAGGAAACCAACCGCGTGTCGCTCCATCCGGACAAGAAGGATGCCTACGGGATGCCGATCCCGGACGTCCATTTCGACGACCACCCGAACGACATCGCCATGCGCGACCACGCCTACCGGCAGGGTATGGCGCTGTACGAGGCGGTGGGGGCGATCCGCACCTTCCCGACCCCGCCCTACCCGTCCACGCACAATCTCGGCACCAACCGGATGAGCGCGAGCCCGCGTGACGGCGTGGTCAACAAGTGGGGGCAGGCGCACGACGTCGCGAACCTGTTCGTGTCGGACGGGTCGCAATTCACCACCGGCGGGGCGGAGAACCCCACCCTGACCATCGTCGCGCTGGCGCTGCGTCAGGCCGACTACATCGCCGACCAGATGAGCAAGAACGTCATCTGATCCCTGTGGGGATCGGGCCGGACCGCGGGGATGGGCGCGCGGTCCGGCCCGTTCCTTTCACCCCGACACCTTTACGAGGCCTTCGGGCCGCTCGCGCCGTCGGTCAGCGCCGGGGCCGCGTCGGCCTCGTCCTTCATGCCGGACTTGAAGGCCTTCACGCCCTTGGCGAGGTCCCCCATGACCGACGGCAGCTTGCCGGCCCCGAACAGGAGCAGGACGAGCAGCAGGACGACGACCCAATGCATGAGGCTGAGGCTTCCCATAACGATCTCCAGTGAAAAAGGGGGTCAGGCCCGCAGCGCGAGGACGCTGCCGTCGCGGCGGGTGAGACGGGCGGCGACGCCCGGATGGCGGTCGAGGATGGCCCTGGCCTGCGCCTCCGGAACGACGGACAGCGCGGTGGACAGGGCGTCGGCGGTGGTCGCGTCCGGCGCCAGCACGGTGGCCGCCAGCCATTCCCCGGCGCAACGGCCGGTGGCCGGATCGAACAGGTGGGTGAAGCGCCCGGCCGCGTCGAACCGGGTGCCGTAGCCGCCCGAGGTCGCGACGGCGCGGTCCGCGATCTCCAGTGTGTTCGTGGTCCGTCCCTCCGCGACCGGGTCGGCCAGCGCGACGGTCCAGGGCCGGCCGGAGGGATGATGGCCGAGCGCCCGGATCTCGCCGAGATCCACCAGCACGCGGTCCATGCCCTCCGCCATCAGGCGTTCCGACACGCGGTCGGTGACGTAGCCCTGGGCGATGCCGTTCAGCGTCACCGCCATGCCGCGCCGGGCGAAGGCGATGCGGCCGGGCTCGACGCGGAGGCTCCGGTAATCCACCAGCGCCGCCGCCGCGCGGACGGCGGCGTCCGGCGGTCCATCGGGATCGGCGCCGGGGCGGCCGAAGTGACCGGCGTAGAGCTGCCAGAGCGGCTGCACGGTCGGATCGAACGCCCCGTCGGTGCGGTGGCCGAACGCCACGGATTCCGACAGCAGGCGGACGAGGTCGGCGGGCGGCGCCTCCAGCGCGCCGTCGCGGTTCAGTCGCGACAGGGCGGAGTCCGGCCGGTACAGGCTGAACACGCGCTCCAGCCGCGCGACCTCTTCCAGGCAGAGCCCGATCAGCCGGTCAGCCTCGGCCGCGTCGGGGTGGGCGAGCTGGATGCAGGCGTCCGCCCCCAGGGCCACGCCGCGCCACGTCCTGACAGGCACGCCCTCCGCGAACAGCCGGCCGGGAAGCAGCGCCAGCCCGGCCGCCGTGGCGGCGATGCCGAGGAAGCGGCGGCGGGTGAGCGGAGAGACGGTCATTGCATTCCCCCGTGTCCGTTATGCCCGCCCTGCCCACCATGCCCGGACGGCGCCGGTTCCGCGTGCTCCTCCGAGGCGGTTTGCGGGGTGAGGATTTCGTCCTCCTTCACCTCGGCGAAGCGCTTGACCGTCCCGCCGTTGCTGGCGGCGAAGGCGCGGGCGTCGGCCTCCGTGGAGAAGGGGAAGGGCTCGGCGTCGCCCATGCCGCCGCGCTGGCGGCTGTTCAGCACGTACCAGGCTTTGCGCGCCTCCACCCAGGCGGACAGGTCCGGCCTTTGCGGGTCGGCGGTCTTGCCCATGTCGGTGACGTAGATGGCGCGCAGCTCCTTCGGCTCCTCCGGCAGCATGGTGAAGGCGAAGGTGTCGCGGACGGAGGACAGCCAGACCGGCCGTTCCTGCCCCTTCACCAGCACCTGCCCCTTGGGGCCGGGATGGTCGGCGAGGTTCATGCCGCAGTAATGGCCGATGGCGTCGGCGGTGATGGCGACGGGGGCCGGGGGTGCGGTCTCCGCGCGCTCCTGCTTGCAGGCGCCGAGCGGAAGCAGCAGGCAGGCGGCGAGCAGCGCGGCTTTCAGGGAGGTGCGCATCAGATCTGCTTCCTTGAGAAGAGGGCGGCGGCCAGCGCCAGCGGGGCGACGACCCAGCCGGCCAGCACGGCGAGCAGCACGGGGGCGGAGACCTGCGCCTGCGCGGCCAGACCGGCGGTCCCGGCGAACAGGCTGACGTTCTTGAAGCCGGTCAGGTTGAACAGCCGGTAAGTGTCCGCCGGGTTGGCGAGCAGCGCCCAGTTCAGCACCTCGGCGTTCAGCGTCTTGCCGCCGTCGGCCACCAGCAGGCCCAGCAGCCCCATGTCGTACAGCAGCACGAAGGCCAGCCAGACCGCCACGGCGATGCCCGCCGCCGTGCCGCGGTCGCGCACCAGGGTGGAGGCGAGATAGCCCATGGCCGTGAAGGCGGCGCCCAGCAGGACGCTGGACCCGATCATGGCGGCGAAGGCGCGCCAGCTCTCTGCCCCGATCTTCGTCCCGCCCATGGACAGCGCCACGCCGGCGGCGCCGTAGCCCAGCACGGTCGCGAAGGCGATGATCGCCGCGTGGCCCAGGAACTTGCCGAGCAGCACCTGCCAGCGCGCCACCGGGTAGGACAGCAGCAGCGTCATGGTGCCCCGGTCGATCTCCCCCACCACCGCGTCGAAGGACAGCAGCAGGGCGATCAGCGGCAGCAGGAAGATGGTCAGGCTGGACAGGCTGACGATGGTGACCTCCACCGGGCCGACGCCGACCGTGCCGGTCGGGGCGGCGCCCAGGAAGCTCATGGTCAGGGCAAGCGCCGCCATCAGCAGCGTCGTGGCGACGACCCAGCGGTTGCGCAGGCCGTCGCGCACCTCCTTGGCGGCGATGATCAGGAGCGTGTTCATTCCGCAGCCTCCCGGCGCAGGAAGTGGGCGTACATGTCGTCCAGGCTGGGCTGGAGGATCTCGATGTCGGTGACCGGCATGCCGTCGCAGGCGATGCTGCGGACCATCCGCACCTTCTCGTCGTTGGCGCAGGTCATCTCCACGACGTTGCCGGCCGGCATGGTCAGGCGGATGCGCACCGGAAGCTGGGCAAGCCCGCGCAGCGTGGCGAGCGAGCCGTCGGCCACCTTGCGCCCCCGGTTCATCACCACCACGCGGTCCGCCTGCCCTTCCAGTTCGGTCAGGGCGTGGCTGCACAGCAGGATGGTGGTGCCGGCGTCGCGCAGGTCGCGCACGATCTCATAGAAGCTCTGCCGCAGGGCGGGGTCGAGGCCGGTCGTCGGCTCGTCCAGGAACAGCACCTTCGGCCCGCCCAGCAGGGCCTGGGCCAGGGCGAGGCGCTGGCGCATGCCCTTGGAATAGGTGCCGACGCGGCGCTTGATGGCGGCGGGCTCCAGCCCCACACGCTCGAACAGGGCGTCGTTGTCCCGGCGCGGCGCGCCCTTCAGCTTGGCGTAGAAGTCCAGCGTCTCCCGCCCCGTCATGCTGGGGTGGAAGGCGACGTTCTCAGGCAGGAAGCCGACCTGCCGGCGGATGTGCGAGGCGGCGGCGCTGGCCGGGTCGCCGTCCAGCACGCGCACGCTGCCCGCCGTGGGCGTGGTCAGGCCCAGCATCAGCTTGATGAGCGAGCTTTTGCCGGCGCCGTTGTGGCCGACCATCGCCACGCACTCGCCGGGGGCCATGGTCAAATCCACCTCGCGCACGGCGAAGGCGTCGCCGTACTGCTTGGAGACACCGTCCACAACAATGGTGTGGCGGAGGGTGGGCGTGTCGGTCATGGCCGGGTCCTTTCCGCCGTTTGCGGTGGCGCGGTTATGGCTGGCGGGTTCATGAGCGGGGCGCTGTCGATCACGCCGCCGGGGTGCAGCGCCGGGAACTGCTTCTGCGCCCAGCGGATCACCTGCACGCCGGGGCTGTTCATCAGCAGCTTGGCCGACGGGTAGGCCCACATCACGCGGTCGATCACGTCGTTGGGCCGGTAGGCCTCGTCGGCGATGCCGTCGCCGTTCAGGTCGAAGGCGGCGTTGTCGGACCAGTAGTTGCCGCGCCCCTTCTCCGACCAGTCGAGGAAGCGGGTGCCGACATACTTCACCTGGGTGCGGTTGCCGATGAAGGCGTTGTTGGTCAGGACGTTGCGCTCCGACCCGGCGGTGAAGTGGACGCCGATCTCGCAGCCCTCGAACCGGTTGCCGGTGAAGCGGTTCTTGTTGGCGTTGTAGATGAAGACGCACTTCCAGGTGCCGAACCGCTTGCCCTCCACCGGGCCGTCGGACGCCACGGGCATGTCCTTGTCGGCGACGGTCTCCACCGGCTCCGCCTGATCGGCCGCGAAATGCCCGTCGATGACGTTGCCCTCGATGGTGGCGCTGTTGGCGTAGTTCAGCAGCAGCCCATGCTCGCGGTCGCCCTGGGAGCGGTTGTTCCGGATCACGAGGTTGTTGGAATACATGATCGCGTAGCCGACGTTGTTGCCGACCGACACGTTGTCCGACACCTCGGAATCGTTCGTGTACATGTAGTGGACGGCGAAGCGCACCCGCTCGAACCGGTTGCGGGCGAACAGGTTCTTCTTCGACGTCGTGGTGAAGATGCCGTCGCGCCCGTCGTGGACCGTGTTGTCCACCACCTGCGTGCCCGGCGCGTTCCACAGCTGGATGCCGTTGCCGCGTTCGGCCACGCGCAGGTCCGTGCGCCCGACCACGTCGTTGCGGCGGACCATCACGTCGTTGGCGCCCCAGACGTAGATGCCGATCAGATTGCCGCGCAGCCGGTTGTCCTCGATCACCGTCCGGTGCGCTTCCTTGCCGACGAAGATGCCGGTGTTCTGTTCGAAGAGGCTGAGGCCCGAATTGCGGACCTCGATGCTCCGGACCGTCACGTCCGGCGCGAAGACGGTCAGCGGGTTTCCTTCTCCCCGCCCGTCGATGACGGCGCCCGGCTGGCCTTGCAGCGTGACCGGCGTCCTCACCACCACCGGGCCGGAGTGCGTGCCGGGGGCGAGCACCAGCGTGTCGCCCGGCGCGGCGGCCGCCAGGGCACCGCCCAGCCCACCCGGCGCCACCGTCACCGTGGCCGAGCGCGCCGGGCCGGTGACCAGTGCGATCAGCGCGAGGGCCGTGGTGGCGAGGAGGAGCGGAAGGCGGTTGGGCATCGGGTTACCTTGTTGTTGTGCGGGGTGTTGCCCCCTCCCTAACCCTCCCCCGCTTCGCGGGAGAGGGAATTAAGCCCCTCCACCGCGAAGCGGGGGAGGGGTTGGGGAGGGGGCAACGGCGCCCTTACGCTGCGCGCGGCTCGACGATCATGCGGCCGCCCATCTCCATGTGCAGGGCGTGGCAGAACCACTGGCAATAGTACCAGTGCACGCCCGGACGGTCGGCGGTGAAGGTGACCGAGCTGGTCTGCTGCGGGCCGATCTCCATGGCGATGCCGTGGTTGGACAGGGTGAAGCCGTGGGTCAGGTCATCCACGTCGTCCATGTTGGTGACGTAGACGGTGACCTCGTCGCCCTGCTTCACGGTGAACTGCTCAAGCCCGTAGGCCGGAGCGCGCTGCCACATGTAGACGCGGACCTTGTTGCCGTCGCGGATGACCTTGGCGTCTTCCTCCAGGCTCACGCCGTCCTTCTTGGCCTGCTGGCGGGCGTCTTCCCACATCGGGTCGTCGCGGGTGAAGACGCTCTTCGGGTTCACCTTGGAGCGGTGGACGATCAGGGTGTCGTGCGGCTCGGCGTAGGTCGGGCCGTCGTGCACCAGCTTCATCTCGTCGCCCGAGATGTCGATCAGCTGGTCGTTCTCCGGCTTGGACGGGCCGACGTTCAGGAAGCGGTCCTTCGAGAACTTGTTCAGCACCATCAGCCACTTGCCGTCGGCCTCCTTGGTCTGGCCCATGGAGGAGTGCGTGTGGCCCGGCTGGTAGTGCACGTCCAGCTTCTGGATGATCGGATCGACCTTCTCGCCCGCGTAGGCGCGCTTGGCCTTATCGATGTTCCACTTAACGATCTGGCTGTCGAGGAACAGCGTGGTGTAGGCGTTGCCGCGGCCGTCGTAGGCCGTGTGCAGAGGCCCGAGGCCCAGCTGCGGCTCAGCCACGATGACGTCCCGCGGCTTGATCTTGTCGTCGAACAGGTCGTCCAGCTTGCGCACGTCCATGACCGACACGGTCGGCGACAGCTTGCCGTTGACGGTGACGTGGATGCCGTCCGGGGCGGCGTTGATGCCGTGCGGGCTGTTGGGGATCGGCACGTAGCGGGTGAAGGCCGAGCCATGGCGGCCATCGACCACCGGCACGCCGTTCATCACCTGAACCTTGCCGGCCTTCACGGCCTCTTCAATGCGTTTCAGGTTGAAGATGACGATCCAGTCCTGCTCGTTCGCCGTCATCTCGGCGGTGGTGACGCCCATCTCCGAGTTGTAGCAGGTCGAGAAGGCGTACTTGCCCTGGTAGTCGGCCTCGGTGTTGTCGAGGTTGCCGTCCACCCACACCTGCCAGGCCACCTTCATGGTGTCGCCGTCGATGGCGGAGAAGTGCGTGCGGTAGTTCTTCGGATCCGTGTTCTTGCCGTCGTTCGGCATCGGCACGATCTGCTCGGCGTTCGCGAAGACGTAGCCGGTGCGCGGATACTTCTGAAGGCGCAGGCCGTGGATCGCCGAGACGTTCGGGACCTCGATGACCTTGTCCACCTTCATGATGTCGCAGCGGATGCGGGCAACGCGGGTGTTCGCCTTGTCGTTCACGAAGATGTAGCGACCGTCGTAGGTGCCATCCGAGAAGGACATGTGCGGGTGGTGCAGGTCGCCGTTCAGCCAGGCGCCGCCGCGGCTTTCCAGGAACTTCTTCGTCTCGGCCGACAGACCCTCGTTCAGGATCTTGCGGCTTTCGTTGGTCAGACCCCAGCCGGAGGCGGAGCAGCGGTTGAACACCGGGATGCGGTGCAGCTCGCGCATGCTGGGCAGGCCGAGGATGCGCAGCTCGCCCGATTGGCCGCCGGAGTGGAAGACGTAGTATTCGTCAAGGTCGCCGGGCTTCACTTCGTACTTCTGGTTGCCCGCAGCGCCCGCGGCCTGGGCCGGCGCCGCGCCGAACAGGGTGCTGCCCGCCGTACCGCCGGCCACCGCGCCGGCGAGACCCGCCAGCGCCGCCGCCTTGGCCGTTCCGCCCAGAAGATCGCGGCGGTTGACGCCCGTCCGCTCTGCCTTGTCGTTCGACATTGTTCGCTCCTTCGATGGCCCCTTTTCGGGGGCTCTGTTTGACCCAAGCGTGGGTCAGGCTCCTTCCGGCCGGGCGGACAGGCGTCCGGTCGCAGGATCGGTGGTCAGCACGGCGGCGCGTGGCTTGGCCTCGCTCGCCGGGCCGGTGGTCTGGGTGGCGTCGCGGCGCTCCCGCTTCAGGCGCTTCTGGATCATGACCGGGCATTTGCGGTCGTGGTGGTAGAGCACCTGGCAGTGGAGGCACTGGATGCATTCGTTGGGATTGATCGACCCGTCGGGGTGGATCGCCTGCACCGGGCATTCGTTGGAGCAGCGCCGGCAGGGGTTGCCGCATTCCTTGTAGCGCTTCAGCCAGTCGAACATCCGCATCCGGCCAGGGATGGCGAGTGCGGCCCCCAGCGGGCACAGATAGCGGCAGAAGAAGCGCTCGATGAACAGGCCGGCGGCGATCAGCGCCACGGCGAACAGGACGAACCACCAGTCGCGGATGAAGTGCAGGATGATCGCGGTCTTGAAGGGCTCGACCTCCGCCGCCTTCTCCGCCGTCGCCAGCGAGTAGAGCGACAGGCCGAACAGCAGCAGGAAGATCATGTACTTGATCGGCCACAGGCGCTGGTGCAGCCCGAAGGGCACCGTGATCTGCCGCACGCCCAGCTTCTTGGCCGCCTTCGACGCCAGCTCCTGCAAGGCGCCGAACGGGCACAGCCAGCCGCAGAAGGCGCCACGGCCCCAGAACAGCAGCGACGCGGCGACCGAGAACCACAGGATGAACACCAGCGGGTCCATCAGGAAGTAGTCCCAGCGGAAGTCGGTGCGCAGCGCGTTGGCGAAGGTCAGCACGTTGACGACCGACAGCTGCGCCGTGGCGTACCAGCCGAGCCAGACCAGCGTGAAGACCAGGAACCCGGTGCGCAGCCGATCGTAGAACTTGGGCCGCTGCACCAGCTGGTCCTGGAAGAAGAAGATGCCGGTCAGCAACGTGATGGCGATGCCCAGGATGGCGATGTCCAGCAGCCGGTTTTGCCAGATGCGCTGCCACAGCGGAGTCTCGCCGGTCGCCTCCGGCTCCACCGGATCGGCCTTCGCCTGGACGGCCGGGGCGGCGTTGGCGGCGGGCGCTGCGGCGCGCTCGATCTTCAGGAACTTCTCAGGCGGCTGGTAGCCCAGGTCGAAGGTTACGAAGGCCTTGTCCAGCGCGGCGGTCGCGCGCTGCACCAGCAGTTGCAGGCGCCAGGGTTCGGCCGGGGCGAATTCCGTGCCTTCGGGGATGACGAACAGGCCGATTTCCGGGAAGTCCGGGGCGCCCGCGGCGGCCAGGGAGCCCAGCCGCTTGTGCGTCTTGTCGCGGAAGCGGACGGAGCCCTCGTGCTGCACCAGCTCGAAGCGGTCGAAGATGCCGCCGCGCACGTAGCCCGAGCCCTTGAAGGAATAGCGCCCCTGCCCCGCCACGACGATGGCCTGCTGGCCGGGCTTCAGCCGCTGGGTCAGCGTCTCGTACTCCGCATCGCCCAGCAGGGAGCGGCCGACGGCGGGGATGGTGGCGAGCGCCGCGTAGAGGTCGATGAAGGTGTCGTCGGGGTTGCCGGGTTCGGCGCGGGCGATGGCCTCCGCCTTGCCGGTGCGTTCGAAGGCGGCGTTCACCTCGCCCACCGTCAGGGTCAGGCGGCGGACGGAACCGTCGCCGACCAGCGTCGCCCAGTCCTCCACACCCGTCTTGGACAGGTCGAGGCTCTTGGTCACGGTCGGCGCGGCCTCGGCCCCGCCGGCGCCCAGCGCCTGCATCACCTTCTTGCCGGACCGGATGATGGAATCGCCGATGACCATCACCGTCACCGTGGCGCCCGACACGATGTCCACCGGCGGGGTGGCGGCGCTTTGCGAGGCGAGCGTCAGCACGTTCTTGCCGACGTAGCCGTTGATGAAGGCGTTGATCTTCGCGGGCGGAATGCCGATCAGGACGATGGGCTCGTGGTGGTCCATCAGCTTGGCGCCCGCCACCGTGCCGTCCGGCTTCAGCCCGACCAGCACGTCGATGGGACGGCCCGAATAGCCGGTCGTGTTGACGAAGTCGGAGTTCAGGTAGGCGTGCCCAACCAGCGCGTCGCCCTTGTAAACCGGCACCACGGGGGCGTTCGGCTGCACGGCGCCGAATCGATCGGCCCCGGCGACGAGATCGGCCGGCTGCACCTTGCCCAGATACTGCGACAGCTTCGCTTCGGCGGCCTGCGCTCCGGCCATTCCGGCCAGCAGGAGAAGCAAGCCGGCCATCGCCCCAGTCAAGGCCGCGCGCATTCCCCGCCAAGTGATTCCGGTCATTCCCATCGCCCTGCACTCTTGATTTTGGTCAAGTCCCGGGCGTTCCGTGGATCGGATGCGTCCGGGGCGCGTTGACGTGGCGATCAGAGCCCAGATCGAAGGGGCGGTTCTTGACCTCGATCAAGCGGATGGAAATCGCCTGTGGTCTATGATTGTCACATCGTCCGGTGGCGATCCGTCGCGGGGGATGATATCTTGCATTTTATTTGAATGGTGGGCCATGCCGTTGCTGCGCCACGAACCTCAGGGCCGCGTTGAGTCTCTGGGCGATCTGCTGGGCATTGCCCTGGCGCTGGAGCAGGAAGCGGTGCGCCGCTACGTCCAGCTTGCCCGGCTGATGGACGGCCGTGGGGAGCCGGACACCGCCGCCACCTTCCGCGCCCTGGTCGCGGAGGAGCAGGACCATGTGGTGGCTGTGGATGGGTGGGCGCACGGTCTCGGCCTGCCCTCCCCCGACGCGCCGGCCTTCGTCTGGCGTCTGCCGCCGGAGATCGCCACCTCTTGGGACGAGCTGACCGAACGGACGCGGCTGACGCCCTATCAGGCGTTGTCGCTGGCCGTGCTCAACGAACAGCGGGCCTTCGCCTATTACAGCTACGTCTCCGCGAGCGCGGAGGACGACACCGTTCGCCGGAACGCGGAAGCCCTGGCGCGGGAGGAGTTGCGCCACGCCGCCCTGCTGCGGCGGGAACGGCGCAAGGCCTATCGCCGCGAACGGGAAACCGGGGATCACAAGCCGGCCCGCGCCGACAGCCTGGAGGAGCTGAACCGTTTGGCCGCTGCCCTGCTGTCCGTCGCGGCGGCGGAGCACGCGGACCTAGCCCTGCGGTTGCAGGCGGCGGGCGATGCCGACAGCGCCGCCCTGCTCGACCGCATCGCGGAGGACGAGCGGCGGATGGCCCCTGAGCCGGTGCCGGCCCCCTCCCCTGCCCCGGAGCTTGCGGACCTGCGCGCGGCCATCGCCGCCTCGGAACGTCTGGTCGAAGCCTTCAGCGATGTGGCCGAACACGCCACCGACGAGGGCGTCCTGAACGAGGCCCTGCGCCTTCAGGAGTGTGTCGTCGGCCACCTCGCGCTGCTGGCGGAGCGTCTGGACGCGCTCGGCTGAGGGCCTGTGCCTGCTTATTCCTGCCCGGCGGCCCCATTCCCAGCGGTATGGTTCAGGTTGGCGGTTCAGTTTATCGGTTCACCGTGAACCGGCGCGGACTCGGATCGGTTCACCGTGAACCGATCCGGCGCCTCGCGGGATCAGGACGCTTTGCTGCGGAGCAGGGCGTCGACGGCGTCCCGGATGTCGCGCAGCATCTCGCGGTCGCTGTCCATCAGGGACGGTGGGCGCTCGCGCAGGGCGTTCAGGGCGTCGCGCGCCCGCAGCAGGTTGCGGGCGACGCGCATGGACAGGGCGCTCAGCGCTTCCGACGGTTCGGGGCTCTGGCGGGCGGCGGCGCGTCCGTCGGCCTCGCCGTCCTCCGGCACGTCCGCCTCACCGGAAGAGGGGAGGGTGAAGAGCGCGTCCCAGGCGTTGAGCCGGTCCTGCTCGTCCTCCAGGGCGGCCACCGCGTACATGGCGCGGAAGGTCGGCTTGTCCTCCGCCTGCACATACCGCTCGTGGGCTCCCTCCGGGAGGCGGAGCAGCATGAGCGTCTTGGTCACCATGCTCTTGGAGCGCCCGACGACCTTGGCGAGCGCGTCGTGGGAATAGCCGTGGCGCTGGCGCAGACGGTCGAAGGCGAAGGCCTCTTCGAAGGGGTTGAGGTCGACGCGCTGGACGTTCTCGATCAGGCCGATTTCGGCGAGGTCGCCGCTCACGATCAGGCCGGCGATGGACTTGCGGCCCAGCCGCTGCACCGCGCGCAGCCGCCGCTCGCCGAAGGCCAGCTGCCAGCCGCCGGCGGGCAGGGGCTGGAGCCCGATCGGCTGCTGGAGGCCGTGGGTCTCGATGGAGGCGGCGAGGTTGGCGATCTCCTCCTCGTCGAAGGTCCGGCGGGGCTGCTCCGGGTTGGCGACGATCTTGTCGATGTCGGCCTCGACGATCTGCGGGCCGCCCTTCGCCAGCACGAACAGGGCATGCCCGTTGGCCTGACGGGAGGAATCCGGGGCGGGGGCCGACTTCCCCTTGGCGAGAAGGTTACGCGACATGGGCCTTCTCCAGGCGGTTGGTGCGTTCGTGGATCAGGGCGGCGGCGATGGCGTCGTAGACCGAGGCGCCCGGCGAGTCCGGCGCCGCGTCCATCAGCGACTTCCCGATGGTCGTCGCCTGCGCGTAGACGGCCACCTTCGGGATCGGCGGGAACACGGTGATGAGGCCGCTGTACTCTTCCTGGATTTGCTGCAGCGTGGTGCGGTCGTTGATCTGGCGGGCCTGGTACATGGACGGCACGATGCCGACCACGGTCAGGCCGGGGTTGGTGCGGCGCCGGATCTTGTCGATGTTGGAAAAAAGGAAGCGCATGCCGACCACGGAGAATCGCTCCGTCTGGCAGGGCACCAGGGCGCCGTGCGACGCGGTCAGGGCGTTGATGGTCAGCTGCCCGATGTTCGGCGGCGTGTCCAGCAGGATGAAGTCGTAGTCGTTCCGCACCGACGCCAGGATCTCGGCCAGCGCGTGGGCGCCCGCCGGATCCAGCATCAGCTGCACTTCGGTCTCGGCCAGCCGGATGCAGGAGGGGGCGACGTGAAGCCCGCTGTCCGGCATGGTCACGATGATGTCGGACAGGGGGACCGACCCGGCGAAGGCGTAATGCAGGGTCTTCCCCTGCTCCTCCAGCGCGTAGGCGTCGATGCCCAGGTGCATGGTGGCGTTGGCCTGCGGATCGGCGTCGATCAGGAGAGTCTTGAAGCCGCGCCGCGCCAGCACGGTCGCCGTGTTGACGGCGGTGACGGTCTTGCCGACGCCGCCCTTCTGGTTGGTCACGGAGGCGACGTAGGCCGGCCCGACCTGCGGTTCCGGCCCCAGCGCGTCCTGCCGCAGAAGGGCTACGACGGCTTGCGGGATGCGTTCGGAGTCGTTTTCCCACTTGGAAATGCGCTGCTTGTCGTAGCGCCGGCCCATTTTTTCGTTCAGCCACTGCGCCAGGTCGCCCTGGTTCAGTCCCCGCGCTTCCCGAAAGGCCCGAAGATCGCCGCCTTTCATGAGAACCCCTCGTTGAAATTGCTGCCCCGACTTGATGAATACGGGTAGTCGCAACTTCCGTCAAGCGGCCCCCGGATCGGCGTTTCGGCGGCGAATAGACACAACCCCGGTCGGTTGGGGGCGCCGCTTGCGGCCCGCGGTACGGCAGGGGAGGGGAGGGGACTCAGGACACGGCGAAGCGTTCCGCCCAGGTCTTGCGCGTCAGGGCGTGGGCCGCCACCGGCCCCATATCGAAGACGTGCGCCTCCAGCCACGCGCCGAGCGCGGACAGCAGAGGCAGTTCGGCGTGGTCCTCCGCGGAAGGGGAGGCGGCGCACAACGCCCGCAGCGCGTCCAGATCCCGCAGGTAGGCGTTCTTCGCCTCGGTCCAGGCCCAGCCGTTGGCCGCCAGCCAGTCCAGGGTCTGCCCGCCGGCGGGGCCGTGCAGCATGGCGTGGTGGATGATGTCGCCGAGCGCTTCCAGTTGGAGCTTGCCAAGCGTCAGCGTGTCCTTGGTATGGCGGTGCCAGGGCGCGTTGTCGTCCGGCATGGTCACCATGGGAACACCCATCGCCTCCAGCTCCATGAACAGGAAATAGTCTTCGTTGTAGAGCAGGCTGTAGGGAAGGGCGGCCATGCAGGATGCCGGAATCGCCACGCACCCACCGGAAATGGGCAGGGATGCAGGACGGTCGCTGTCCGGGATTGGCCGTCCGCTGTTGGCGAGCGCCCGACGCCGGATGCGCAGCAGGCGCGATTCATCGGGCATTCCGCCCAGCGGGTAGCCGGCCACCGCCCGCCGCCCGGCGGCGGCCTCCACCATGTCCACGAGCCACCTGTCCTTGCCGGGCTGCGGGTCCAGATCGTCGTCGAGATAGACCAGGACATCCGGTCGCCCGGCCGGATCGGCCAGGAAGGCCAGGGTGCCGACATTCCGGCTGGTCCCCACGCTCCAGGACGGATCGCCGAGGCGGCGGCCGAAGCGGGGGCGCTGCTCCGCCGCGAAGCCGTCCAGCAGGCGCTCCTGCTCGACCGCCGTCAGTTGCATGAGCGGGGGGACGCAGAGGGCGGCGTTGGCGGCGCGGGACGACGCTTCAAGGGAGTCGTCCACCACCGCCACGCCCCGGCAGGCGCCGGGCGTGCCCGCCTCAATGGCCTTGCGGAGCCGCGGCGCGAAAGCGCGCAGGTAATCGGGCCGGTCGCGGGTGATCAGGATGACCCCATAGCTCGGGCAGGCGGTCGGGCTTTGGCGGGTCGGGCTTTGTAAGGTGACGTCCATGGTGTCCCTGCCTTGAGATGTCAAAGTGATCCTGCCCCGGTCACGTCCGCGGCGATCCGGTCGATGAGCGCGGCCAGATCGGCCCGCGCGTTGCCGACGTCGACCCGGTCCAGCACATAGGCGCCCGGTTCCCGGTTCAGCCCGTCGGCGGCGGAGAAGACGGCGTCGTAGCCGGCGGCGCGGCACTCCGCCAGGACAAGGTCGTCGTGGTCGTGGACGTCGCCGTTGGGCACCGCGAACAGCCGGGGCCGAACGCCGAGGCGTCGTTCAATCTCCCGGCTGTCCGCGTGGATTTCACGGCGCACCCGGTCGGGGGTGGAGCGCGTCAGCATCGGGTGCGTGGAGGTGTGGCCGCCGACCTCGAAGCCGGCGGCGGTGCACCACGCCAGATCGTCCCAGTCGAGCAGGCGCAGCGACCGGTACAGGGAAACGTCCCGAAGGCGGCCGAGCGAGAAGTCGTGCCGCGCGTAGAGATCGTCGAGAAAGGCTTCGCGCTCCGCGGTGGGCACGGTCTTCAGGTGGTCGCGCAGCTCGACGAAGGAGTCCCGCGCGCCGGGCGAGAAGGGGCCGGCGGTCTCGTGGAAGAAGCACAGCAGCTTTTCCGGCCAGGCAAGCTCCCCGATTCCCGCCAGTCCCGAATTGACGAAGACCGCGGCGGGAATGGCGCGATCGTGCAGCCACGCCAGGGCCTTGCGCGTGCTGGCGTAGCCGTCGTCGAAGGTGATGTAGACATCCAGCCGGTCGGTTTCGCCGGCCCCCCGTTCCCGGAACGCCCAGGGGGTGGTGAAGCGAACCCGGCGGTCGCGCTCCAGCAGTGTGATGTCGCGCCGGAAGGCCTCGAACCCCGTCATGTAGTCGTCCGCCGCCTCGGTCCAGCCGCCGGACGCCGGGCCGTCGAACAGGTTGTGGTACAGCAGGACGAGAAAAGTCGGCGGATGGGTCATGGGGCCGCCTCCAGCACGGTCGCCATGCGGTCCAGCACGGCCCGCAGCAGGGGGCGCGTCGTGCCGAAATTCAGCCGCAGAAAGCCGGCTCCGCCCGGCCCGAAGCGCTCGCCGTCCCCAAGCGCCACGCCGGCCCGCTCCAGGACGACGCGGTGCGGTCTCTCCAGCCCCGTTCCACGGCAGTCCAGCCAGGCGAGATACCCGGCCTCCGGTTCGTGCCAGGACAGCCGGGGCGCGTGCGCGGCGACGAAGGCGCCGACGAGGGCGCGGTTGCGCCGCAGGACCAGCCGAAGCCGCGCCAGCCAGGGGCCGCCGTGCCGCCAAGCGGCCGTCGCCGCCTCCAGCGAGAAGCGATTGGGCGCGCCGCAGAGTTCTGAACAGGACGCCTCGAACCGGTCGCGCAACGCGGCGCTGCCGAACATCATGGCCGTGGCGGACAGGCCCGGAAAGCCATAGGTCTTCCCGGCCGCCGCCAGCGTGACCGTCCGCGCGGCCACATCGCTTCCCAGGCTCGCCATCGGGATGTGGGTGTGGGGAGCGTGGACGAGGTCGGCGTGGATCTCGTCGGACAGGATCACGAGGTCGTGTTCGACGGCCAACCGCGCCACCGCCTCCAGCTCCTCGCGGGTGAAGACCCGGCCCGTCGGGTTGTGCGGGTTGCACAGCAGCAGGGCGCGCGCGCCAGTCCCCACCGCCCCGCGCAGCCCATCGGCATCGACGCGCCAGCCCCCGCCGGTGAGCAGGAGCGGGTTGGCCACGACACGGCGTCCAAGCCGCTCCACCACGGAGAAGAAGGGCGGAAAGACCGGCGGCTGGAGCACCACCCCGTCACCGGGCCGCGTCAGCGCCGCCAGCGCCAGACCGATGGCCTGCATGGTGTCCGCCGCGAACAGGATGTCCTCCGCCGCACGGTCCAGGCCGTGCGCGGTGCGCCAGTGGTCGCGGAGCGCGCGCTTCGCCTCCTCCAGGATCGGGCCGGGATAGCCGAGGTCTCCGGTGGACAGCAGGCGGCTCAACGCATCGCGGACCGGCCGCGGAGCGGGAAAGTCGATTTCCGCGACATCGGCGGCCAGCACACCCGTCGGGTGGCTGGTCCACTTCTCGTTGCGCCACCCTCGCGGCTCCATGGGCATGGTCAGTCCGCGACCGACGGAACGGCGCCTACGGCGGCCTTCCCGGCCTCCATCTCAGCTTCCATTTCAGTCTCCATCTCAAGGGCGTAGCAGCCGTTGCGATAGGTGCCGTCCATGCGCTTGCGGTTCAGGTCGGCGATGACGTCATGGCGGAAATCGAGGCGGTAGGACACGGCGCCGCGAATCTTGTCGGTGTCTCGCACCAAGCGCCCAACCAGGGGGTGAAAGGCATCGACGCAGGCCCCGATGGAGCCGATCCACTCCACCCGCCGCTCCGCATCCTCCGCGGCCAGTTCGGGCGGGTCCGGGACGACGGCGAACAGCTGGCGCCCGGCGCGGCACCAGCCGACGTGGGGCGGGAATTCCATGACCTCGATGCCGAGCGAGCCGAAATCCTCGTCGATGGCGAGTTGGAAGGACAGCGGCTCATGGTCGTGGAGCCAACGGAAATCCCGGTAGGCTTGCACGACCTCCTCCTCCGACAGGACGAGGTGAGGGTGCCGCCCGCCATGGTCGTGGAAGCGGTTGAACCGGACCGTCGTCACGCCGAGCCGGTTGAAATATTGGGCATAGCGGAGGAGCGCCCCGCGCCCGTGATTGTGCCGGCCGACCGTGACGGAGACGTTGATTTCCAGCGGCCGACGCGCCTCCTCCGGCAACGCGGCGAGCCGGGGGATCGCGTTGGCCGCGAGGTCGCGGTTGAACGCGTGCAGGCGCTGGATCACCTCCTCGCAACGCTCGCCCGGAAACACGCCGCCGATCGGATAGGCGCCGTGCGGCAGGAGACAGCCGTCGGCGTCGAGCAGGCCGTGAAAGGTCAGCGTCACGCTGCCGAACCCGTTCTCCACGCCCAGTTCCAGCAGGTCGCGCCAGTCGTCGTCCAGCAGCGGCGCGCCGCTGGTCCACATGTGCCCGCGCTCCATGGTTCCGGTCGGCGTGCCGCTCAGCCCCTCACGGAAATCGCGGTGGTGGGTGTTCCGGAACAGGCGCAGGAATTCCCCCCGGTTGGCAAAGCTGTCGGAAATCATGGGGAAGATGCGATAGCCGGCGGCTTCCAGTCCCTGCTTGATCGCCAGCCCCTCGTCCAGCGCCACCGACCGGTTGCGCGTCTCGGCATGGTTGAGGAAGAAGCAATGTCGACAGGCCTGCCGGCACGTCTCGCGCCCGACCCTGGTGTCCAGCTGAAGATAAATGCTGATTTCTTCAGGTGGTATTTTCTCAAAAGGAATGGAAAACGGAATACTGCCATGATTGTCATAAGATACGGGCTGATTTTCTATTATATTCATAAATCAACTCCATTGTGCATGAAGCTATGTTCGGATATCGTTGCGCCGACGTGTTCAGAGAGGATGGTGGGAATGCGCCGGCAAATTCTTTATTGGATCGATGATGCCTGTGAACGCGCCGTTGCCGCGCGGAAGGGCGCACTGTTGGCGAATGCCGCGGGTGAGGTTCTGGAGATCGGACCCGGCCGGGGGGTGAATTTCCGCTATTACCCGTCCGGCGTCCGATGGCGGGGCATCGAACCCGACCGTCTGTGCCACGAGCCGATCCTGCGGGCCGCCCGGCATCATGGGATCCAGGCCGACCTGCTTGCCGATCCGGAAAGCTTGCGCCAACTGCCGGAGGGCAGCGTGGATGTCGTGGTGGAGACCTTTGCGCTGTGCACGGTGCCCGATCCGGCGGCGACGCTGGCCGACGTGCTGCGCGTCCTGAAACCCGGAGGGAGCCTTCTGTTCATGGAGCATGTGATCGGCGCGCCGGGAAGCCTGCTGCGGCAGGCGCAACGGGCCGTCCAACCGCTCTGGGGCTGGTTCGCCGGGGGCTGCCACCTGGACCGTGATCCAATGCCCGCCCTTTCCGCGGCGGGATTCGCCAGCGTCACATGCGAGGCGTTCGAGATCGACGTGCCGATGTTCGGCCCCCACATTGCGGGCATTGCCCGAAAGAGAACCTAAACGTGTAAGTCGCATAATGCATACGCATGTTATGGGTGATAATCCGTCACGTATGTCTCGCGAAGGATGTATTTGGCAGCCTACAGCACGCCTAAATGGGCGCGCAAGCGCCGGCTACGTTATAATGATTGAAATATATTTCAGGATTTTAAGAAACATTGCGCATGGGTCCGCTCGCCGGCATCGGTCGCATGGGCGTGGCGGCAGCGCGGCCTGGATGGTTCGGTAGCCGCGCCCCGGCGAAGGCGGTACCCCCGTCGCGCCGGCTTTTCGAGTAGGCGGCGTGGCAAGCGCATACCGTCGGGAACGGTCGGACCCGTCCGACATTGTACCGCCGATGGAGCAAGGCTTTCCGGCCTTCAGCTTCCACGTTGCAGACGGGACATGAGCAGGCGAAGGGCCGCGCGTCGATGAGCATGACCAGGCAGTCCGACCCGCACGACATCACGGCGGCTTGCGGTGGCATGGACCGGGGGCAGATCAAGCGCGCGTCGATCAGCGGCGTCGCCGTCAATCTGGTGTCCCAGGGGCTGCGCTTTGTGCTGGCCTTCGTCTATCAGGTCGTGATGTCCCGGTTGCTGATGCCATCGGACTTCGGGCTGGTCGCGATGGCCACCCCCGCCGTGGCCTTCATCACCCTCTTCGCCGATTTCGGGCTGACGATGGCGACGGTGCAGCGGGACAGGATCACGTTGGCCCAGCTCAGCTTCATCTTCTGGCTGAACTGCGCGCTCAGTGTGGGCCTTGCCGTCGTGATGGCGCTGGGCGCGCCGCTGGTCGGCTGGTTCTATGACGAGCCGAGGGTCGTCGCGATCCTGCTCGCCATGGCGGGCATGTTCTTCCTGCGGGGGCTCTGCTCGCAGCATCTGGCGCTGCTGAACCGGCGGATGAAGTTCACGCAGCTCGCCGTGATCGATCTCGCCAGCCTCGTCTTCGGGGCCGTGGCCGGCGTGTGGTCGGCGATGCTCGGCTTCGGGTACTGGTCCCTGATTGTCAACCAGGCCGGTTCCACGGCCATGACCCTGGTCCTTGCCTGGCTGTGCATGCCATGGGTCCCCGGCCGGCCGGCCTGGGACGCCGAGGCGCGCGGGCTGCTGGGCTTCGGGGGCAACGTCACGGCCTTCAACTTCGTCAGCTACTTCGCCCGCAACCTGGACAATGTGCTGATCGGGCGCTTCGCGGGGGAAGCGCCGCTCGGCCTGTACGACCGGGCCTACAAGCTGCTGCTGCTGCCCTCCAACCAGATCACCGTGCCCTTCTCCAAGGTCGCCCTGCCGTTGCTCGCGCGGACGCGGCGGGAGCCGGACACCTACCGGCGGTCCTACACGCGCATCCTGGAGTCCATCCTTCTGCTGACCTACCCGGGCGTCCTGTTCGCCATGTGCACGAGCCAGCAACTCATCAACGCGGTGCTGGGGGAGCGCTGGGCGGAGGTCGCGCCGATCTTCGCCGTCCTCGCCTTCGGCGCGCTGTTCGCGCCGGTCAGCGCCAGCACGGGGTGGCTGCTGGTGACGCAGGACCGGACGCGCGAGATGCGCGACTGGGGCATGGTGAGCGCGGCGCTGTTCGTCCTGTCCTTCATCGTCGGCCTGCCCTGGGGGCCGTTGGGCGTCGCCATCAGCTACATCGCGGTCGGCACCATCCAGGGGCCGCTGGTGTGGTGGGCGGCGACCCGGCGCGGACCGGTCGGTTTCGCGCAACTCCTCACGGCTCTCCGGCCCTTCGCGGTGGCGGCGGTGGCAACCGCGCTGGCCGAGTGGCAGATGCAGCGGCTTCTGCCGCCGGGCGTCATGGCCCTGGCGCTGCTGTTCGCGGCGGCCTACGCGGTGTTCGTCGCGGTGCTGGCGATCCAGCCGAGCGGCCGGGCCGGCCTCCGCGATGTTCTGGTCCAGGGGCGTGATGTCCTTTTCCGGCTCAATCGCCGCCTGCAACCCAATTGAATACCGTCGATCGAAAGGGGCAAGGCCACCCCTCCGGAGCCTCGGCGCGAGGCGTGTCGTTTGTGATATAAGCATGATCGTATGTTGTCCGGCCCTTCGGCAAAGTTGCCGTCGGTTCCGTTCATTGATGTGATTTCGTCGAATCAATCAGGGTGCCAAGCCGCAATCCATTCGTAACCCCGCGGTTCGTTGATCGGGCATCCTGTGTTTTTGCGGTGCATTGTTCCGTTTCGTCATTTTCCTTCCGGGATTGCCGATTCCGCTGCCGATGCCCATCCGAGGAGAGGAACGATGCCCTCCCATTGCGGTACAGAAAAAGAGGCACACCCGGACGTTTCGGTGGTCATGGGAGCGTACAATTGCGAGCGCAGCGTCGCCCGCGCGCTCGACTCGGTGCTGGCCCAGAGTTTCACGTCCTTTGAAATCATCGTCGTGGACGACGCGTCGACGGATGCGACGGCGGATGTCGTCGGGCGCTTCGCCGAACGGGACCGCCGCATCACGCTGCTGCGCAACGACGTCAATCGCGGCCCCTCCGCCGCGCGCACCCGCGCCATCGCCGCCGCGCGGGGACGCTGGATCGCGCTTCTCGATTCCGACGACTGGTACGACGCCGACCGGCTGGGCACCCTGGTCACCTGGGCGGACAGGACCGGGGCCGACCTGCTGATCGACAACCTGCTGGTCCATGACGAAGCCACGGGCGGCACGAAGACCGCTTACCCGCCCTGGCCGTCGAGTCCGTTCGGCCCGGTGCCGGCGAAGGATGTCTGCGCCCAGGACTGGCCCTGCACGGGGACGATGGGGCTCGGCTACGCGAAGCCGCTGATCCGGCGGGATTTCCTGCTCCGCACGGGGCTGCGCTACGCGGCGGACATCCGCGTCGGCGAGGACTTCGACCTCTACATGCGCTGCATCATGCAGGGTGCGCGGCTGTTCCTGATCGACGAGCCGCACTATCACTATGTGCGCCGCAAGGGCTCCCTGTCGAAGACGCACGACCGCGCGAATTTCCGGGACTTCGCCGTCGTCAACCGCCGCCTGATGGAGGAGGCGCAACGGCAGGGCGACCACGCGCTGGTGAAGGCGCTGTGCCGGCGGCAGGAGCATCTGGACAGCCATCTGTCCTTCATGGAACTGCGGGAGGCCCTGCTGCGCCGGCAGTTCGGCCAGAGCCTCAAGAAATTCTGGGTCGTTCCGTCGCGCCGCTATGCGGCGTTCCGGCTGACCTGCGCCTCGTACCAGCGGGTCAAGAGCTGGACGCGCGGGGTTGGCTGCCGGCTGTACAGCTATGGGGCGCCGCGCGGGTAGCCCCTTCGTCCTGAAGACTCCGAACCGATCGACCAGACGCGGGATCAGACAGGTCATGGACTTTCTTCAAAAAACCGCAACCCGCCGGATGTTCACGGTTCGGCGTCCTTTCTCCGGCGGCCCGGCGGCCCTGCGGTCGTGGGGCGGACGGCTCGCCCGGTGGAAATTTCTGATCGCGTTCATCGTCCTGGCGGGAACCGCCGCCGCACTCGTCTATCTGAAATCGGCCGTCCCGCAGTACCGGGCGGAGGCGGTGATGGCCATCGACACCCGCATCGGACCCAAGATCGGGCCTGCTGCCGCGCCGGAGGAGATGCGCGCCGACGTCATCGCCTTGTGGTACACCATCGTCGCGGAAACCCGGCGGTTGCAGTCCTGGACGACGCAATTGCAACTCGCCCGCGACCTGTCCCTGGAGCCGGGCGCGCTCCGCCGGCCCGACCGTCCGGCCGCGGGCAGCCCGCCGGCCGTGCCCCCGATTGCTTCAGGTCCGGCCGCTTCCGGGATCGACAATTCGGCCGAACCGTCGCCGCAGGACGTCGCCCTCCTGCGGTCCATGGAGGGTCGGCTCCAGGCCATCGGCGACCGCATGACGGGCACCATCCGCCTCGTGGTCACAGCGGCCGACCCGGCGCTTGCCGCGCGCGTCGCCAACCGCTGGATGGAGATCGCCCTCGACGATCAGGTGCGGCGCAAGCGGGGCGGCGTGGAGGCCGCCCTGGCGGCGACGAGCGCCTTCCGCGCCTCCTTCGGTTCCTCCGACCCGGCCGCGGCCTCCGGCAAATCCGATTCTCCCCAGACGGATCCGCAGCGGGCCGATCTCCAGCCGGGCGCCGCACAGAGTCTGGCGAGCTGGCAGCAGGCGTTGCAGGTCCAGCTCGATCTGCAAAAGCCGGATTTCCTGGTCGTCTCCCGCGCGGCCCCGCCGGCGGAGCCTTCGTCGCCGCGCTGGTTCGGGCTGCTGTCGGTCGCGGTCCTGGGCTCTCTCGCCGTTGCCCTTGCGCTTGCCAGCCTTCTCGACGCGCTGCGGTCCGAACGCCGCCGAGGGTGGCGGGGATGACCGCGCGCCTGCGGGAATATGGCCGGACCGCCGAGGACAGTCTGGGATCGCGCCTGTCCGCCCTCGTGTCCGGCCGGATTCGCGGCCTGTGGAGCGCGTCCGTCGGGGACGCCGTCGCGCTGTTCGCGGTCCTGTGCCTCGCGATTCGGCCCCCGGCGCTCGGCGCGGTGGACAGCGGGATCAAGGGCGTCGTCATCTTCTGCACCCTCAACGCCCTGCTGTTTGCCTACGCCGCCGTGCGGGCGCTGCGCTGCGCCCCGGACCGGCTGGCGCGGCAGGCCCGTTCGGCGTCGCTGGCCCTGCTGCTGGTCGGGCTGGGGCTGCTCTCCACGCTCTGGTCGGCGAACCCCCGGGAAACGGCGCTGTGGAGCACGATGCAACTCGTCGTCACCGGCACCTTGCTGTGCCTGAGCAGCCTCGTCCCGCCGGCCCGGACGGTGCGGACCCTCGGGCTGGTCGCGTGCCTGTTGATCGGCGTCAGCGTCCTTGTGGTCGCCCTGTTTCCGGGCCGGGGGACGATGAGCAATTTCGAGCATGCCGGCGCGTGGCGCGGGATCTTCTACGATAAGAACGGCCTGGGCCGCATGCTGGCGATGTTCCTGCCCGCCCTGCTGGTGTGCGTCTTCGCCGCGAAGGGCTGGCTGCGGGCCGTTTTCGCCGTGGGCCTGATGGCGGGGCTTCTGCTGACGGCGAAGGCCTCGTCGGCGACGGCGACGGTGGTGGTGGCCGGGGTCTTCGGGATTGCCGTCCTGAAGCTGTGCTTCATCTGGAGCCGCGCGCTGGGCCGCGCTCTCGTCCTCGGCGGCGTCCTGGCGGCGGTGGCCGGGGCGGTGGTCATCGCGACCTCGGCCGACGCCGGGGCCGGCTGGTTGTTCGAGGTTCTCGGGCGAGACGAGAGCTTCAGCGGGCGGGAGCCCATCTGGGATTTCGCCGCCTGGCACATCGTGGAACGCCCGCTGCTCGGCTGGGGGCTGGGGGCCTTCTGGACGGAGCCGGTCGGCACCAAGTCGCTGTTCACCGCCTTCTTCGGCTTCAACCCGTTCCACGCGCACAACGGTTTCGTGGAGATCACGCTGGGCCTCGGGCTGGTGGGGCTTGGGCTCAGTCTGGCGGTGCTCACCCATCTCCTGGCGATCAGCCTGCCGCGCTTTCTGCGCAGCCGGACGCTGGCGACCGACTGGCCGTTCCTTGCCCTGCTGGCCTTTGTCGGCACGAACCTGATGGAGTCGGAAATCGGCCGGCTGATCACCTCGCAATGGCCGCTGCTGCTGTGCGCCTATTTCCAGGCTCTCGCCCGGCGAACCTCGTCGCGGTGACGCTTATCCGTCGTCGAGGAGCCCGTGGGCGCGGTGCCATTCATCCAGCGAATCCGGCGGATAGCCGTCGTGCCGCGCCTCGCCCGGCCGGGCGTCGACGCGGACCCAGTTGGCCTTCGACCCCAGCATCATGTGCACCTGCTCCGGCGGGTCCGGCAAGGGCGTGTCGATGGCGCTCGCGAAGGGGTGGAGCAGGTCGGGCCAGCGCGGATCCCACAGCCAGAGCGCCGAGCCGCACCGCTTGCAGAAGCGGCGCTCGGCCGGGCTGGCCGCGCCGTCGATGGTCGCGTGGAAGACGCTGATGTTCTCGGCCCCGGTGATCTCCAGCGTGTCGGCCCTGGCCCCGAGGTTGATCGCGTATCCGCCGCCACCCGCCGTCTTGCGGCAGATCGAGCAATAGCAGCGCAGGTACGGAACGGGCGCGTAAGCCGTGACCGAGAAGCGCACCGCACCGCAGTGGCAGGAGCCGTCGAGCCGCATGGTTCCTCTCCCCGAATGGGCAGTGAAGGCCGATCTTGAACCGCCGTCAGCCGCCGCTCAATTCCCTGAAAGGCTATCATCAGGGGGCACGACATGGCCCATCGCGCGCCGGCCGCCGCTTTCGCCACCCACACGGTGACCAACCAGCCGCCGGACTTTGCGCCGTGCGACCTGTGGCGAACGGACGTGGCGCTCCGGGACGCGGTGCGGCGGGAGGGCGGCGGCTGGGGCGAGGAGGCGCTCGCGGCCCTCGGCGCCGAGGCGGGAAGCGAGCGGGTGATGGAGCTGGGCGACCTCGCCAACCGTTATCCGCCCACGCTGCGGGCCTTCGACCGTTATGGTCACCGCCTGGACGGCCGCTTTCACCCCGCGGCCCCGGTTGCGCCTCCACGGCTGAGCTGCTGCGCGGCCGTCGCGATCAGGCGGTATTTCATGCGGTTGATGGTCGCCTCGCGGTACCAGTTGATCAGGTCGCCCCAGGGATCGATGATTTTGGTCAGGCCGGAGATGCAGGCGACCACGGCCCCCACGTCGATCCGGCCCTTCGCCGCGTACCACCCGCCGATGCCGAGAACGATGGCGATGCCCAGGTGGTGCATGAGATTCATCAGGAAGTTCATGCCGAACTTCAGCTTGTAGATACCCATGTTGAGCGCGAAGACCCGCTGGATGCGGTCGGCCTGCGCCTTGTCGCTCGCCTCGCCGTGGTCGATCATGCCGCCGCTGACGCTGCGCAGGATCCGGATGCGCGTTTCCGCCCGGCGGTTGATCGCGCGTTGCATCAGGGGCACGAAGACCAGCTGCGGCAGGAAAACCGACAGGCTCGGCAGCGCGACCTCCGGCTGCAGCTGGGACATGTAGACGAAGACGCTGAGCAGGATCCCGCCTTGCAGAAGCGGTTCCGACAGGCTGATGCCGACGAAGTTCCCGACCGGTTCGGCTTCCGACAGGATCAGCGCGATTTCGAGGCCTTCCCGCTCCGACTGGCCGGCCTGTTCCGGGACACAGCGGTGCAAGCCGTGGATCTCCGTCCGCAGGTGGCGCACCGCCGCTTCGCTGACCCAGCCCCGGTAGATGTTGAGGGCGAGCTTGATGGCGCCTTCCAGCAGCGCCACGCCGACGTAGGCCGCCGCCAGCCACAGAATGGAGCTGATGGCCCTGGACGAAATGGCGTCGTTGACGATGCGCCGCTGAAGTTCGAGCGGAACCACGCTCAGCAGGAAGACCATGGCGGACAGCACGGACAGCCCGATCTGATGCTTCCCGCTGTATCGCCGGATGTAGGCCACGAGGGAGGGCGGCAGGACGAAGGCTTCGCGATGGGACAGGGCGGGGGAGTCTTGCGCGCGCAGCTGATCCATGGCGGACATCACGGACTGCGGGTCCGGAAGTCGTCGTTGGTCTGACGGGCGGGACGCGCCGCGGGCGGCCGATGGGGGCCTTTCCGGCGCCTCCGGTCCCGTTTCACGAACACCCGGAAGAACAGGCGCTTGATGCCCTCGGCCAGGACCAGATAGGCGGCCACGGTCACCGCCAGGAACAGGTAATAGGACGGCGGCAGGGGCGCGAAGCCGAACAGCGGGCCGGCGGGGCTCAGCGGCAGGACGGCGGCCAGCAGGACGACCCCGACCGACAGCGTCGCCAGAAGGGGATGCGGCAGGCTGGCGAAGGGCGAGCGCCGCGTCCGGATGACGACGATGATCAGGGCCTGCGTCGCCAGCGATTCCACGAACCAGCCGGTCTGGAACAGCGCCTCCCCCGCTCCGAAGAGCGTCAGCAGGGCGTAGAAGGTGAGGAAGTCGAACAGGGAACTGACCGGCCCCATCACCAGCATGAAGCGGCGCACCAGATCCAGGTCCCAGCGGACCGGCCTGGCGATGGCCTCCGGATCGACGCGGTCGAAGGGGATCCCGATCTCGGACGCGTCGTAGAGCAGGTTATTCAACAGAACCTGGATGGGCAGCATCGGCAGGAAGGGCAGGACCAGCGCCGCCCCCGCCATGCTCAGCATGTTCCCGAAGTTCGAGCTGCTTCCCATCAGGATGTATTTGGTGACGTTCTCGACGGTGCGGCGCCCCTCCAGCACGCCGTCGTGAATGACCGACAGGTCGTGTTCCAGCAGGATCAGGCTGGCCGCGTCCTTGGCGACGTCGGCCCCGCTGTCCACGGAGATGCCGACATCGGCGACGTGCAGGGCCGCCGCGTCGTTGATGCCGTCGCCGAGGAAGCCGACGGCGTGCCCGCGCTGCTTCAGGGCCATCAGCACGCGCTGCTTCTGCGGCGGCGACAGCCGGCAGAAGACGTTGACCGTCGCCAGCCGCGCGCGCAACGCCTCCTCGCTCATGGCGCGCAGCTCTTCCCCGGTCAGGAGGCCGGTCACCGTGATGCCGAGTTCGCGGCAGACATGCCGGGTCACGCGGTCGTTGTCGCCGGTGAGGATCTTGACCGCCACGCCGGACTGCGACAGGGCGTGCACGGCGCTGGCCGCGTCCGCCTTGGGCGGGTCGAGGAAGGCGGCGAAGCCGGCGAAGACGAGTTCGGTTTCGTCGGTGACGTGGGCCTCCACCCGCTCCGGCCCGACGACCCGCGAGGCGATGCCGAGCACCCGGAAGCCGTCCTCGCCGAGCCGTTCGAACAGGGCGGTCACCCGCGCCCGCGCCCCGGCGTCGAAGGGGACGATCTGGCCGGGGCTCGGCTCGTGATGGGTGGACAGGCGCAGGATCTCCTCCGGCGCGCCCTTCACGATCAGGAGGTGGGCGCCGTCCTTTTCCAGCAGGACGGAGACGCGGCGCCGCTCGAAGTCGAACGGCACCTCGTCCAGCTTGCGCCAGTCCCCGGCGTCGGGCGTGTCGTGCTCCAGGATGGCGTCGTCGAGCGGGCTGCGGATGCCGCTTTCGAAACGGCTGTTCAGCCAGGCCTGCCGGAACACCGCGTCGCTGTCCTGCCCCTGCCCGTCAACGTGCCGGACCAGCCGGATGCGCGCCTCGGTCAGGGTGCCGGTCTTGTCGGTGCACAGCACGTCCATGGCGCCGAGGTTGTGCAGCGCCGTCAGCCGCTTGACGATCACCTTGCGCCCGGCCAGACGCAGGGCGCCGCGGGCAAGCGTCACCGTCACCACCATGGGCAGCAGCTCCGGCGTCAGCCCGACCGCCAGCGCCACGGCGAACATCAGGGAGTCCAGCCAGGGCCGGTGGAACAGCACGTTCGCCAACAGGACGAACAGGACCAGGAACACCGTGACGCGCAGGATCAGCAGCCCGAAATGGCGCACGCCGATTTCGAAGTCGGTCGGCGGCGGCTGGGCCGTGAGGCTGTGCGCCATGCCGCCGAGCAGCGTGGCGCGCCCGGTCCCGACGACCACGGCCCGCCCCGTGCCGCTGATGACCGACGTTCCCATGAACAGGGTGTTGGTCGCAGCACCGGGATCGGCGGCGGCCTGCGGCAGGTCGGCCGCGTGCTTTTCGACCGGGTAGGGCTCCCCCGTCAGCAGGGCCTGGTTCACGAACAGGTCGCGGGCCTCGATCAGGCGAGCGTCGGCGGGCACCAGATCCCCGGCGTTCAGCCGCAGCACGTCCCCCGGCACCAGCCCTTCGACGGGGAGTTCGCTCTCCTGTCCGCCGCGCAGGACCTTGGCCCGCAGGGCGACCGAGCGGCGCAGCGCCTCCACCGCGTTCTCGGCGCGCACCTCCTGCACGAAGTCCAGGACGATGCTGAGCAGAACGATGACGACGACGATGGCGAAGCTGTACAGGTCGCCGGCCGCCGCCGAGAAGCCGCTGGCGAGGAGCAGGATGATCAGCAGCGGGTTGCGCAGCCGGTCGAGGAACTGGAGCCACAGCGGCCGCCGCCGCGCCGCCGACAGGTCGTTGGCGCCGAAGCGCGCCAGCCGGGCCTCGGCCTCCGCGGCGCTCAGCCCGTCGGGGGCGGCGCCGAGGTCCGCCAGGAGGGCGGCCAGCGGGTGGTCGGCCAGGGCCACGCCGTCGGGCTTGTCGGGGCCGGGCTTGTCGGGGCCGGGTTGTTCGGGCCTTGGTTTCTCGGGATATGATCCGTGTTCGGCAAGCGGCAGCGCCATGGGCCGGCTCCATACGGACATCGGTCCACGGTCCGCGCCGTCATGACCCGAGCCATGGACGCAAAGAGCCTAGCCGGGCCGCCCGCCAGCGTCCATGACGTGGGTCAGGATCACCCCCATGTGGTCGGGCTACCGCGAAAGAGCGGCGCAGGGAGCGACGCCCGGCTGGACGATGGCCCGCAGGCCTTCGAGCGCCGTGTCCAGAACGTCCGTGTCGGCCTCCGCCGGGTGGACGGCGTAGATGGGCAGGCTGAAGGGGTGGGCTTCGGGGATGATCTCCCCGATGCCCTGGTCGATCAGGGGCTGGACGAGTCCGCGCGGGAAATGCCCGGTTCCCCCGCACCGCTTCACGTAATCGAGCCCCAGCGTGCCGACCCCGATGGACAGGGGCGTGGACAGGATCTCCGGATGGCGCAGGCGGAGGCTGCGCTGGAATTCGTCGCCCCAGTCGATGTGGACGTAATGCCCCTCCTCATCGTCGGCCGCAGTGCCCGGATCGGGCGTGATCTTCAGCAGGACCAGCTCCTCCTCCAGCAGCAGTTGGACGGTCAGTCCCGGCACGGCGCGCGGCGAGTAGAGGATGGTGAGGTCGAGCGTCCCGTCCTGAAGCCGCTGGAGCAGGTCGTCCGCCAGCCCGACCTCGCACCGCAGGGCGATGTCGCCGGCGTTGCGCCGCATCCAGGGGATCCAGCGGTTCAGCATGCGGTTCCACAGCCCGGCCTCGCTGCCGATGCGCAGCAGCGCCCGGTGCCCGCGCGGCAGGGCGGCCTCCTGCCGGGCCTGTTCCCACAGCCGGACCATGGCGATGGCGTGCCGCTGGAAGCGCGTCCCGGCGGCGGTCAGCGTGGCGCCGTTCTTGTTGCGCACGAAGAGCGGGCAGCCGAGCTGCTCCTCCAGCTGGCGGATGCGCGTGCTGACCGTGGATTGGGTCACGTGCAGCCGTTCCGCGGCGGCCACGAAGCTGCCCGCCCTCGTCACCTCCAGGAAGGTGCGCGCCATTTCCGTATCCATGTCCCCTCGCCGCCGGTGGAGCGTCCGGAGTCTTTCATATCGATAAACCCGATATGAATCATCGAACAAATTCGCTTTTCCAGCGCTTAGACGCGACCTAGGCTTTGCGCAACCAAGCCAGCCCCGGACACAACCGGGGAGCCTCCGCCGCTTTCCGGCCGCCGCATCCACCCCTGCCCGATGGTGGGCGTGGTTGGCCGGGAGCGTTTCCCGACCAACGCACGGCGACCGGGCCGCCCCCACGGGCGGCGGATTCGTCGCGCGCGCCCGCGACGGCACGAGGACCTTCATGACCGAACTTGCAATAATCGGACTTGCAACCGCCACAACACCGGCCGAACGCCCAGCTTTCGACCGCCCGGCCTTCCACCCCTCCGAATACGCCGTGGGCGACGCCGTCATCCGGATGTTCGTCAAGGCGTCCCTGTTCTGGTGCGTCGCCGGACTGCTGATGGGCGTCTGGGTGGCGCTGGTGCTGGTTTTCCCCTCGCTGAACCTCGGCCTGGAATGGACCAGCTTCGGCCGCATCCGGCCGATGCACACGACGCTGGTCGTTTACGCCTTCACCGGCAACGCGCTGTTCGGCTCCTCCTTCTTCGTGGCGCAGCGCACCTGCCGCACCGGCCTGTGGGGCAGCCGGGAGCTGCACCAGCTCCTGTTCTGGGCCTACCAGATCTTCATCCTGCTGGCCGTCACCGGCTACCCGTTGGGTGCCACGCAGGGCAAGGAGTATGCGGAGTTCGAGTGGTACACCGACCTGTTCCTGCTGGGCGTTTGGTCGCTCTACCTGGTCATCCTGGCGGGCACGATCCGGCAGCGGCGTGAGACGCACATCTATGTGGCGATGTGGTTCTTCCTGGCCTTCGGCATCGTCGTGGCGATGGTGCACACGGCCAACAACCTCGCGGTCCCCGTCTCCTTCACCGGGACGAAGAGCTACCCACTGTTCTCCGGCGTGCAGGACGCCATGCTGCAATGGTGGTTCGGGCACAACATCGTCGGCTTCTTCCTGACCGCCGGCGTCGTCGGCATGATGTACTACTTCGTGCCCAAGCAGGCGGAGCGGCCGGTCTATTCGTACCGCCTGTCGATCGTGCACTTCTGGTCGCTGGTCTTCCTCTACATCTGGGCCGGTCCGCACCACCTGCACTACACCGCCCTTCCGGAATGGGCGCAGACGCTGGGCATGACCTTTTCGGTCATGCTGTGGATGCCGTCCTGGGGCGGCATGATCAACGGCATCATGACCCTGTCGGGCGCCTGGGACAAGCTGCGCACCGACCCGGTCCTGCGCTTCCTCGTCACGTCGGTGGCCTTCTACGGCATGTCGACCTTCGAAGGCCCGCTGATGGCGATCAAGCCGGTCAACGCGCTGTCTCACTACACCGACTGGACCGTCGGCCACGTGCACTCCGGGGCGCTGGGCTGGGTGGGCTTCATGCTGTTCGGCTCGCTCTACCACCTCGTCCCGCGCCTGTGGGGGCGTGAGCGGCTCTATTCGCGGGCGCTGGTCAGCCTGCATTACTGGACCGCCAGCGTCGGCATCCTGCTGTACATCACCGCCATGTGGGTGTCCGGCATCATGCAGGGCCTGATGTGGCGCGCCTACGACAGCCTGGGCTTCCTGCAATACTCCTTCGTGGAGACGGTCGCGGCCTCGCACCCCTTCCAGGCCATCCGCGCGGTGGGCGGGGCGCTGTTCCTGGCCGGTGCCCTGATCATGGTCTACAACCTCGTCCGCACCATGCGTGGCGACGCGGCGGCGGAGCGCCGGCCGGCCGGCGGAACCGCGGCCAGCAGCACCGCGGCCATCGGGGCGGCGGCGCACTGACCGGGCCTATGCCCATTTCCGCCTTGACCTCAAGTTAGGTTGAGGTTCTAGGCTGGGTCCACGGGTTCGCCACTTCCTGGGAGAGTGAGGGGAATGAGTCGTAAGAGAAGGCTTCTGCTGCGCCGTTGGGTGATCCTCCTGTCAAAAAAACAAACATTCCGTCGCCGTATCGCTCTTTTCCGCCCCATTCTTCCCGGTGCCAACCTGCGGGACCGCCTCTTCGCCTGCTTCGGTGCCATGCTCGGCATCGCGGCGACGGGGCTGCTGTGCCACAACCTGCTGAAGTACATCACGACCGCGCCGGAGCTGGTCGCCCCGATGGGGGCCTCGGCGGTGCTGCTGTTCGCGGTGCCCGCCAGCCCGCTGGCCCAGCCCTGGCCGATCATCGGCGGCAACACCCTGTCGGCGCTGGTCGGGGTGCTGGTCGCGGCCCTCGTGCCGGACCCGATGCTGGCCGGCGCCGTCGCGGTGGCGCTGGCGATCGCCGTGATGTCGGTGACGCGCTGCCTGCACCCGCCGGGCGGGGCGGCGGCGCTGACCGCCGTGCTCGGCGGGCCGGCGGTGGCGTCGGCGGGGTTCGGCTTCGCCTTCGTACCGGTCGCGGTGAACTCGATCCTGCTGGTCACCGCGGGGCTGATGTTCCACCGCTGGTCCGGCCATTCCTACCCGCACCGTCCCGCCGCCAAGCCCGCCAACGCGCACCGCACCAACGATCCGCCGCCCCAGATGCGGGTGGGCGTCACCGCGACGGACGTGGACGACGCCATCCTGAAGCTCGGCGAGGCGCTGGACGTGAGCCGCGAGGACCTGAGCGCGCTGCTCGTCCAGGCGGAACTCCACGCCATGGAGCGGCTGCACGCCGACGTGTCCTGCGGCGACGTCATGTCCCGCGACGTGGTCGCGGTGGACGCCGTCGATCCCCCGCAGGTCGCCCGCAAGCGGCTGGTCGAGCACGCCTTCCACACGCTGCCGGTGGTCGACGACCGCAACCGGGTGGTCGGCGTGATCGGCCACGCGCAACTCGCCAAGGACGGCGCGCGCGTCGTCGACATCATGGAGCCGGCACTGCTGGAGCGGCCCGACACGCCGGCCTTCCGCCTCCTCGGCCCGTTGTCCGGCGGCCGCCGGCACGAGGCGATGATCGTGGGCGAGGATGGTCGGTTGCTGGGCGTGGTGACGCAGACCGACCTGCTGATGATCCTCGCCCGCACGGCCCTGTCCCGCCCGGTTCCGGCCACGGAGGGCGCGGCGTAAGCGGTGCCTGCCGCGCGTTGGGCATCGTTGGGCGGATTGCGCGGTGCGCCGGTCCTGCACAATGGGAAGAACGGGGCGTTTTCCGTTTTATCCCAAGCGCTTGAGCCGTTCGTTTGAACACGCATCGTTGTGCACCGGATGCACAACGATGCGGCCTTTTTCCCCCTCGCCCGGCTCCGCTGGGAGAGGAGTGAAATGCGCGGAAGGTGGCGTGGGGGCGCACGAAGCATGGCTCGGCCCGTGATGGCCCAAGAGTAGCGCGATTGATGAAACGCTTCAAGAACACCGAAAGGGACGAGAGCGTCTTGGGGGCCAAGCGCCTTCGAAGGGGACATTGCCCGAACAGCGTCCCGGCTGTTACTCTCTGGAGAGACCAGGGAGAATGGGCATGGGTTTGATTCTGCCGCGCGATATCGAACGGATGGCCGAACGCCGGGCTGCGGAAGCCGGTTTTCGGGACGCGGCGGATTATGTTGCCCATCTGGTTGCCGCTGATGCCCGCGACACGGCCGATGCCGCCTTGGAGGCCGCTCTGCTGGAGGGGCTTGAGGGCGACGGCGAGGAATGGGACCCGGAAGCCATCCGCGCGGAATGCCGGGCCTCTCTGGCGGCCGCCCGGAAGGGTGCCTGACCACCTTGCGCATCGTTTCGAGCCCGCGCGCGAGGAAGGACATCCAGGACCACTTCACCTACATCGGCTTGCGGGACGAAGTCGCAGCGGAGCGGTTCCTCGACGCTGTCAACCACACCTTCTTGCGGTTGGCCGAACACCCCGACATCGGCTCCACCCGGCTGTGGCGGAATCCAGCGCTCCATGGCATTCGGGCTTGGCCGGTGGCGGGCCATGACCGCCATATCGTCTATTACCGCCGCCAGTCATCGGACAGCCTCAGAATCCTTCGCGTCCTGCACGGAGCGGTGCCCCCGGAGGGCGTTCTGCGAACGCCGGACTGACCATCGGCCGCCCAGCCGGATCACCCGCGGCGATAAGGTCCCAGGAACAGGTCGCCCGCCGCGCGGCGCAGCATCACGGTGATCCGGACTTGCCGGAGGTGGTGCGGGCGGGCGTGGAGGAGGTGGCAGGGCTGGCACAATGCCCGCAGGTTTTCCGGGGCGTTGTTGGCCGGGTCGTGGTCGATGTGGCAGCAGGCGAGCCGGACCGCCTTTTCCTTCACCTGGCAGGCCTCGACGATGTCGGGCCAGGAGGCCGGGCGGCCATGACGGTCGCGCCAGGTGCCGGCGTCGGCGTCCCACCAGCGCCCATCGGCCAGACAGCGCACCCGTTCCCCGTGGGGGCGTCCGCATTGCTCGCACCGTCCTCCGGCCCGGTCGAACCGGATCGCGGCGGAGATGATCGGCCAGTCGGTCGGGAAGAAAGCGCGCGTCTCGGGACGGGTCGGCATCGGCAAGGCTCTCTATGGGACGCCGATTCTGCCTGAAAGTGAATCCGGGTTCCAGAGGAAGCGTGCTCCGCTACCCCAGATGAGTCCCGGTGGGATCAGCCGATGCGGCGCGCGCGGCTGCGGATCAGCTGGTCGAGCGACAGCGGGCCGGGGCCGTGCACGACGACGGCGAGCAGCAGGAACATCCAGTAGACGTGCTCCACGGAATCATAGGCCGGGTTGGCCGCGCCCAGGACGAACTGGATCACCAGCGCCATGCCGAGCAGCGGCAGGGCGGCCAGCCGCGTCATCAGCCCGGCGACGAGCAGGACCGGCATCCCGAGTTCGAAGGTCGTGCCGAGCAGGGCCGCCGCGTCGGGCGGCAGCAGCGGGACCCGGTATTCCTCCTGGAACAGCAGGACGGTGGTGTCCCAGTCCTGGATCTTCGTCAGGCCGGACAGGAAGAAGACGCGCGCGATCCACAGCCGGATCGCCAGTTGCAGCAGCGGCGCCCCCCAGCCGTTCAGGCGGGCGACGGCGGTGTCCGCCAGGGCGGTCAGGCCGTGCGGGGCGGAGAGACGGGCGATGGTGGCGTGCGTCATGGCTCAGGCCTCATCGGTGGAGTTGGGGGTGGAGTTGGGGTTGGCAGTGGTGAAGGCGGTGAAGGTGCCCAGTTGCAGGTGGGCCAGCAGCGTGCTCTGAAGGTCGAAGCCGGCTTCCGTCCCGGCCGCCGCCAGGGCGGCGTGGGACAGGTCCGCCCCGGCCGACAGGGCCATCAGCAGGGTCAGCTCGCCCGGCCCGAGCGTGACGGACTGCACCTCCAGCAGCGGGCGGACGATCAAGATATACTGGGGCAGGATGCGCTGGGGCTCGGCGGCCGGAGCCGGGCTTTCGCCTAGGCGCAGCGCGTCCCACAGGTCCAGCACCGCCCAGGCGCAGGTCAGCAGGTGCGCCGAGGGGTGCAGCGCGAGGCGGAGCGTGGCGTAGCGCTCGGCCGGCAGGGCGCGCAGGGTGGCGATGTCGAGGATTGGCGCATCAGCCGCGAAGTAGGCGGTGTTCCACGCCCATTCGAAGCGGGCCATCTCGCCGGCCGCCGGACAGCCGGGGACTGCGCGGTCGAGGTGGCCGGGAAAGCGGTCGCCGTAGGCCAGCAGGTGCGGCACGCGCGGCGGGTGCCGGCGCACGAAGCGCAGAGCCGCCGAACGGAACGCCGCGTCCCCCAGCAGCCGCGCCGTCATTGGAAAGGCCGCCTCCAGCGCCTCGACCAGCGAGCCGACGACGTTGTTGGCATAAATGGCGAAGCGCAGCGGCGCCGGGATGTCGTCGTCAACGACGCCGGGGGGAAGGCCAGTGCCGGCGCTCAGCAGTTCGCGGCGCATGGCGGCTTGCAGGTCACGCAGCATGGCGCGCCTCCGAGGCCGTGCGGGCGAGAAGGCGGTCGGCCCGCACGGCCTCGGCCAGCAGCACCGGCAGTTCCGGCACGCGGGTGTCCCATTCGACCAGCACCGGGCGCGGGCCGGTGCGGCGCAGGGCCTCGGCCAGCAGGTCCCAGACCGGGTCGGCGACGGTGCTGCCGTGGTCGTCGATCAGCAGCGTGCCGCGGCCAGTGTCGTGGACGGCGTGCCCGGCGACGTGGATCTCGCCCACCGCGCCGGCGGGAAGGGCGGACAGGCAGTGCAGCGGGTCGAGGCCGACGTTGTGGGCGCTGACGTGGATGTTGTTGACGTCCAGCAGCAGGCCGCAGCCGGTGCGGCGGGCCAGCTCGGCCAGGAATTCGGGCTCCGGAATGGTCGATTGGGCGAAGCTGAGGTAGCGGGACGGGTTTTCCACCAGGATCGGGCGCTTCAGCGCCTCCTGCACTTGCTCCACGTTGCGGCGGACGGTTTCCAGGGCTTCCTCCGTGTAGGGCAGGGGCAGCAGGTCGTTGAGGTAGGCGCCCCCGGCGCTGCTCCAGGCCAGATGGTCGGAGACCAGCTCCGGCTGAAGGCGGGCGTAGAGCACCGCCAGCCGCTCCAGGTGGCGGGGATCGACGCCGTCGGCGGAGCCGAGCGACAGGCCGACGCCGTGGCAGCTCAGCGGGAAGTCCCGGCGGATGGCCTCCAGCGCCCGCAGGCGGGGGCCGCCGGCCGCCAGATAGGTCTCGCTGTGCACCTCGATCCAGGCCACGTCGGGGGGAGCGGTCAGGAAGTCCGCGACGTGGCGGTGCCGCAGCCCGACGCCCGCACGCGGGGGGATGGAGGGGGAAGGGGACGGGGCGGGGGCTGTGCTGGTCGGGGGATGCATGGCGAGGGGTCTCCGGCGGTCGGCGGGGTCCGGATCAGCTCTTCTTCTGGGGGGCGGCGTCGGCCTTGGTCATGTCCTTGGGCATGCCGACGCCCTGGAAGGAGGCCAGCTTGCCGCCCATGTCGGTGCAGACGCCCGCGCGGACCGCACGCCACTCGCCGCCGTCGTAATCCTTGGTGGACTGGCCGGCACAGGAATGGGTGCCGGCCTCGTTGGCGCAGCTGTTCTGGCCCGCCTTGGAAATGCCGTAGCACTTCTCCAGGCCGCTGGCCTCCGCGGCGGCCGCGCTGGTGGCCGGAAGCAGGGACGCCATCGACAGGGCACCGGCCAGAGCGGCGGCAATCGTCAGGCCATTGGTCTTTTCGGTCATCGGTCATCTCCTTTGGTTGTCTCTCCCGCCATGGGGAGTGGTTGACGAACCCAAAGTATTCGTTGTCCGAAACGACCTGAAATGCTTTGGTCCTATTGTCTGCATAGCCGTCGGCTATGGGCCATTCGGCAGGAAAAGCGGATTTCAATCCGCTTTGGACCGCGACGGCGGACCCGGACGCCCATGCGTCCGAAGCCCGGCCTCTCGCGGGAACGAAGTTCCCGCTGGCGGCAGGCGGATGCCACGGGCATCCGCTGAGAGCCGGCAAGTGAGGCCATTTGAATCCAAAGCGAACGACAGTTCGCTTTAGGAGGTTGCGATGGAGATGCACCAGATCCGCTACTTCCTCGCCGTCGCGGAGACCCTGAACTTCACGCGCGCGGCGGAGCAGTGCAACGTCACCCAGCCGTCGCTGACCCGTGCCATCCAGAAGCTGGAGGACGAAATGGGCGGGCTGCTCTTCAGCCGGGAGCATCACAACACCCACCTGACGGAGCTCGGCCGGCTGGTCCAGCCGCATCTGGAGGCGATCTACAGCACCAACGCCGCCGTGCTGGCGGAGGCGAAGCAGTACCGCTCCATGGACCGCGCGCCGCTGAAGCTGGGGGTGATGTGCACGATCAGCCCGGCGCGGCTGGTCGGCTTCTTCGAGCAATTGAAGACGCGCGTTCCCATGCTGGACCTGATGATCCGCGACCTGCCGGCCAAGCCGCTGGTGGAGGCGCTGATCGCGGGGGACCTGGACGTGGCGCTGGTGGCGCTGCCCTCCTTCCCGGAGCGCTGCACGGTCAAGCCGCTGTTCACCGAGCGCTACATGATCGCCTTCCCCAAGGGCCACCGGTTCGACGCGATGAACGCCGTCCCCCTGGGCGAGTTGGACGGCGAGGACTACCTGCAGCGCATCCACTGCGAGTTCCGCTACCATTTCGAGGCGCTGAACGTCCCGAAGCGGCACACCGTGAACGTCCGCTACCACAGCGAGCGGGAGGACTGGGTTCAGGCGATGATCGCCGCCGGCATGGGCTGCGCGGTGATGCCGGAGCATCTGGCGATCCTGCCGGGCCTGTCCACGCGGGTCATCATCGACCCGGAGGTGTCGCGCACCGTGTCGCTGGTCACCGTCGCCGGCCGCCGCTTCACCCCCGTGGAGCAGGTCGCCATCCGCATGGCCCAGACCTACCGCTGGGATGGTGCTGAGACGCGGGGCGGGGCGATGGGGTGGTGTGATGTGGAGGTGGGGGAGAGCGCGATGCCCCCTCCCTCCCACGCTTGACAGCGTGGGTCCCTCCCTCCCCCGCTCTCGGCGGACCCAAGGGTCCGCCTGCCGCGTCAGCGCAAACCAAAGGTTTGCGCGAGAGCTGCGCGGGAGAGGGGAACCGGCCCCCTCCACCGCCAAAGGCGGGGGAGGGTTGGGGAGGGGGCAACCGTCAGCTACGCGTCCACCACCTCATCCCCGCTGTGCGCCTTCCAATAATCCGGAATGTCGGTCCGGTAGCGCCGCATCACGAGGTTGGCGAGCAGGCCGGTCCAGCCGGTCTGGTGGGACGCCCCCAATCCCTGGCCGGTGTCGGCGTGGAAATACTCGTAGAACAGCAGCAGGTCGCGCCAGTGCGGGTCCTCGTCGAAAGGGGGCTGGGTGCGGTAGACCGGGCGGCGGCCGGTCTCGTCGGGGCGGTAGAGGGAGACGAGGCGGTCGGCGATCAGGGTGGCGATCTCCTTCAGCGTCAGCTCCCGGCCGCCCAGGCAGGGCACCGGCACGCGGAAGGCGTCGCCCAGGAAGCGGTGGAACTTCTCCAGCGACTGCACCAGCGTGTAGTTCACCGGCATCCACACCGGCCCCCGCCAGTTGGAATTGCCGCCGAACAGGCCGGAAGTGCTCTCGCCCGGCACATACTCGATCAGCGCTTGCCCGACGCCGGGAAGGTCGCCCAGATGCTGGTGCACGGCGTGGATGCGGCTGACGCTGCGGATGCCGTAGTCGGACAGGAACTGGTCGCGGTCCAGGAGGCGTTGCAGGATGCGCGGCAGCATCGTGTGGTCGGCCAGCGCCAGCAGATGCTCGCCCCGGTCGTTCTCCCAGTCCGGGCAGGCGCAGACGTAGCTGCCCTGGAACTTGCCGCCGCGATGCTCGGTCAGCTTGCGGCGGAAGCGCGGCACCTTTTCCAGCAGGCGGCGGTCCACGACCTCGGTCGCGAAGAGCGGGATCAGACCGACCATGGAATAGACGTCGACGCGGGACACCTTGCCGTCCGGGCAGACGATCAGGTCCTTGAAGAAGCCGTCCTCCCCGTCCCACAGCGAGACGACGCCGGGCGCGTGTCCCCCGATGGCGTTGGCGATGGCGAGGAACTGTTCGTAGATCTGGATCGCGATGTCCTCGTAGTCGGGATCCTCCGCCGCCAGTTCCAGCGCCATGACCACCATGTTCAGCGCGAACATCGCCATCCAGCCGGTGGCGTCGGCCTGCTTCAGGCTGTAGCCGGCGGGCAGCGGCTGCGAGCGGTCGAAGACGGAGATGTTGTCGAGGCCGAGGAACCCACCCTCGAACACGTTGTGCCCGTCGGCGTCCTTTCGGTTCACCCACCAGGCGTAGTTCAGCAGCAGCTTGTGGAAGACGCGGTGCAGGAAATGGGTGTCGCCGGCGCCGCGCTGCACCCGCTCCGCCCGGAAGACCTTCAGCGCGGCCATGGCGTGCACCGGCGGATTCACGTCGCCGAAGGCCCACTCGTAGGCCGGGATCTGGCCGTTGGGGTGCAGGAAGCGTTCGGACAGCAGGACCTCGATCTGCTCCTTGGCGAAGTCCACGTCCACCAGCGCCAGCGCTGCGCAGTGGTAGGCGAGGTCCCAGGCCGCGAACCACGGGTATTCCCAGCTGTCGGGCATGGAGATGATGTCGGACGACTTCAGGTGCTTCCAGGAGCGGTTGCGGCCCCCCTTGCGGCTGTCCGGCGGGGGCAGCCGGTCGCCGGCCAGCCAGCGCTCCACATCGTAATGGAAGAACTGCTTGCACCAGATCATGCCGGCCAGCGCCTGCCGGAACACGCGCCGGTCGTCCGTGTCCGCGTCGGGGAGGAGCGCGTCGTAGAAGGCGTCGGCCTCCCGGCCGCGGGCGGCCATGACCTCGGGCGTGCGGACGAAGGGGGCGGACAGGGGCGTTTCGGACAGGACGAGGGTGACGGTGTGCGACTGGCCGGCGGGAACGTCGAGGACGTACCAGGGGGCGGCCTTCGTGCCCTCCCGCGCCAGGTTGACGGCGCCCGTCTCGCCCTGGATCACGCGGCGGTGGAAGGCGTCCTTGACGTACGGTGTGGGGTTGGGCTGGCCCCAGAGGCGTTCGGCGTTGCTTTCGTTTTCGGTGAACAGCAGGTCGGCGGGCTCCGCGCCGTAGAGGTGATAGGCGCCGAGGTCCGGATGCTCGGCGCGGATGGCCCAGGCGGCGCCCTCCGGCGGGTCGAGGGCGCGGAGCTGCGGGCGCGGCGCGCCGTCGGTCCAGCTCCATGTGTTGCGGAACCATAGGGTGGGCAGCAGGTGCAGGGTGGCGGGGTCGGGGCCGCGGTTGGCGGCCTCGATGCGGATGTGGATCTCCGCCGGGCCGGCCTTGGCGTAGGTCACCTCCACGTCCCAGTGGCGGCCCTCGTCGAAGACGCCGCTGTCGAGCAGGCCGAAGGGCGGGTCGGTGCGGCCGCGCATCCGGTTCTCGAAGGTCAGGCGGGCGTAGGGGAATTCGGCCTGCGGGTATTTGTAGAGGTAGCGCAGCCAGCCGTGGCTGGGCGTGGCGTCGCGGTAGAAGTAGTATTCCTTCACGTCCTCGCCCCGGTTGCCCTCGTTGCCGGTCAGGCCGAAGGCGCGCTCCTTCAGGATCGGGTCGCGGCCGTTCCACAGGGCGAGCGCGAAGCACAGCCGCTGCTGGTCGTCGCTGATGCCGCCCAGCCCGTCCTCGCTCCAGCGGTAGGCGCGGGAGCGGGCCTGATCGTGGCTGAAGTCCTCCCAGGCGGTGCCGTGGGGGCTGTAGTCCTCGCGCACCGTGCCCCAGGCGCGTTCCGACAGGTAGGGTCCCCACAGGCGCCAGTTCTCCGCGCCGGACCGTTGGGATTCGAGGCGTCGTTGTTCGGCGTTGCGCATGGTTCAGGTCCTCCCATTCAATGATTTGGCGCGTTCCAGGCGCCACCAAGCCTCCAGCACGCAGGCGGCGGACCAGGCCTGGACCGGGCAGCCGCGCGGCGCGTGCGGCGGGGCGCCGTCGAAGATCTCGCTGACCTGGCCGAGGGCGGCGTCGGTCAGGTGGTCGGCGATGGGGTCGAGCAGCCGTTGCGCCGCCGCCGCGTCCCCCGTCACCCGGTGCACGGCCAGGGCGTAGGGGCCGAGCAGCCACGCCCAGACCGGCCCCTGGTGGTAGCCGCCGTCGCGCTCCCACACGCCGCCGCGATAATGGCCGCGATAGTCGGGATGGCCGGGCGCGAGGGAGCGCAGGCCGTAGCTGGTCAGCAGCTCCCGCCGGCATTCCTCGACAATGCGGGCCTGGACGGCGGGCTCCAGCGGCGAGTGCGGCAGGCTGACGGCGAGGATCTGGTTGGGGCGGATGGTCGCGTCATCGTCCTTCGGGGCGCCGTTCGGGCCGTCGATGACGTCGTACAGGCCGCCCTCCGGCCGGATGAAGCGGGCGAAGGAGTGCCGCACGCGCTCCGCCGCCTCCGCGTAGGGGGCGGAGGGCTGGCCCAGCCGTTCGGCGAAGCCGGCCATGGCGCGGAGCCCATTGTACCAGAGGGCGTTGATCTCCACCGGTTTGCCGTGGCGGGGCGTGATCACCCAGTCGCCGATCTTGGCGTCCATCCAGGTCAGCTGAAGCCCCGGCTCCCCGGCGCGCAGCAGGCCATCGGCGGGATCCTCCCCGATGCCGTAGCGGGTGCCCCGGCGGTGCCACGCCACGATGTCCGCCAGCACGGGGAAGCTGCCGGCCAGCGCCGCGTCGTCGCCGGTCGCCTCGACATAGGCGCGCCACGCCTCCAGGTACCAGAGGGCGGCGTCCACCGTGTTGTAGTCGGCCCGCTCGCCCGCACCGGGGAAGATGTTGGGCAGCATGCCCCGGTCCACGAAACGGGCAAAGGTCTCCAGGATGCGCCGCGCCGCGTCGGCCCGCCCGGTGGCGAGCGTCAGGCCGGGCAGCGCAATCATGGTGTCGCGGCCCCAGTCGCCGAACCAGGGATAGCCGGCGATCACCGATAGCCCGTCCGGCACCTCCGGCAGGGGGCGGGCGAAGAGGAAGCTGTCGCAGGCCAGCACCAGCCGCCGCACCCAGCCGGGCGCCCCGGCCATCTCCGGCAGTGCGGCGTCGGCGGTGTCGAGGAGGGCGGCGTCCCGCGCGCGGTGGCGGTCCAGCGCGGCGGGGATGTCGGGGTCGGCTTCGGGCTCCACGCTGCCGACGATGCCGGCCCATGCGCCGGGGCGCAGGGCGAGGACGGCTTCCCCGGCGCACAGGTGATGGTCGACGGAGGGAAGGCCGCGTTCCTCCTCGACGGGCAGCAGGAAGTCGGCGTGCCAGTCGCGGCGCGGCTCGATGCGCCCGCCGGGGGCCTGGATCGTCAGGGTGAAGGCGCCGGGCGCGACGACGCGCAAGCGGTCGGGGGCGTCCGCCTCCAACGCCGGTTGGAAGCCGTGGCGGTCGGTGGTGCCGTGGTGGTCGCGGCCGTTGACCAGCAGCGCCACGCGCAGGCGTGCGTCCGGGATGTTACCGCCGTCGGGGGACAGCCGCCACGCGGCGTAGACGGTGTTGGCGCCCGGTTCCAGCCACACGCGCGCCTCGATCCGAAGGCCGGCGACGGCGTGGGTCCAGACCGGCATGCGGCCGTCGAGATGGAAGCTTTCCACAGTCTCGTGCCCGGCGGGGGCGACGGCGCCGCTGGCCCAGCGATTGGTGAACAGGGGATAATCCCGTCCTTCCAGAATCAGCGTGGCGTCCGCCTTGGCGAAGACCACCCGCCGCCCGAGCGGCGGTTCGACGGGCGCGATCAGCAGGCCGTGGTAGCGCCGCGTCAGGCTGCCCGCCACCGTCCCGGCCGCGTAGCCGCCGAGCCCGTTGGCAAGCCACCATTCCCGCCGCTCCGCCTGGGTCAGGTCGCCGCAGACGGCGCGCCCGAAGCGGATCGGCATGACGGCGGGATCTGTGATGGTGGTAGGTGGTGGGCGGGTCATGAGCATGGTCATGTCCTTTCTCATTGGGTTTGTGCGAGCCCGCTTGCCCCCTCCCTAACCCTCCCCCGCTTCGCGGGAGAGGGGATCTGGCCCTCCACCGCGAAGCGGGGGAGGGAGGGGCCCACGAAGTGGGAGGGAGGGGGCACCCGTGAGTGGCCCACCGCCACCCCGCCCGTAATCAGCCGGGTGCCCTGGCGCAGAGTCAGGTAAGCCCAGAACCACTCCACCGCGACGCCCAGGCGGCTGCGCATTCCGGATAGGAAGAGGATGTGCACGACACCCCACAGCCACCAGGCGGGCGCCCCCGTCAGGCGGATCCGGCCGAAGTCGGCGACCGCCGCCTTGCGGCCGATGGTGGCGAGGCTGCCGGCGTGGCGGTAGCGGAAGGGGGCCGGGGCGGGGCGTCCCTCCAGCCGGGCGCGGATGACGCAGGCCGCGTGGGCGCCGCCCTGCTTGGCGGCGGGTGCCAGTCCCGGCACCGGCTGCCCGTCCCAGCCGTCGCTGGCCGCCGTGTCGCCGATGGCGAAGACCTCCGGCAGGCCGGGCACCGACAGGTCCGGCCCGACCTTCACCCGGCCGGCGCGGTCGGCCTCCACCCCCAGCCAGCGCGCGGCGGGGGAGGCGGCGACACCCGCCGCCCAGAAGACGGTGCGCGCCGCGATGCGCCGGCCGGAGACGGTCACGCCGGCCTCGTCCACCGCCTCCACCGCGCTGCCGGTCAGGACGGTGACGCCCAGCGATTCCAGGGACGCCCGGGCGCTGGCGGACAGCGGCTCCGGGAAGGCGGGCAGGAGGCGCGGGGCGGACTGCACCAGCAGCACGCGGGCCTGCGCCGGGTCGATGGCGCGGAACTCGCCCTCCAGCCCGTGGCGGGCCAACTCGGCGATGGCGCCGGCCAGTTCCACCCCGGTCGGGCCGCCGCCGACCACCACGAAGGTCAGGAAGGCGTCGCGCAGGGCGGGGTCGGCGGCGTTCTCCGCCTCCTCGAAGGCGAGCAGCAGGCGGCGGCGGATCTCCGTCGCGTCTTCAACCTTCTTCAGGCCGGGGGCGAAGGGCTCCCACTCCTCGCGGCCGAAATAGCCGTGCCGGGCGCCGGTGGCGAGCACGAGATGGTCGTAGGGAACGGCGCGGCCGTCCTCCAACTCGACGGTGCGGGCTTCGGTGTCCACGCCGGTGACGCGGCCGAGCAGGACGCGGGCGTTGGGCTGGTCGCGCAGCAGGCTGCGGATCGGCATGGCGATGTCGGCGGGCGACAGGCTGGCGGTCGCGACCTGATAGAGCAGCGGCTGGAACAGGTGGTGGTTGCGCCGGTCGATCAGCGTCACCCGGCAGGGCGCCTGCGCCAGACCCCGCACGGCGGCCAGCCCGCCGAAGCCGCCACCGACCACGACGACGTGCGGCGCGTCCTCCGGCAGCGGCGGCGTGATGCCGGCGAGCCTCGGCCAGCGGCGGGCGAGGGCGTGCACCACGATATGGTCGAGCGACAGGGGGCCGGGGCCGAAGACGAAGATCAGACCCAGCGCCATCAGCCCATAGGATTGGCCGTCACCCAGCATCGCGGCCATTAGCGGCAACGTTGCCAGCCGCGTTCCGAGGCCAAGCGCCAGCAGAAGGCCGCAGGCCGCCGCGACAGGCGAGTCGGAGCGAAGGGCGACGGCCGCCATCAGCAACCGGACCAGCAGCGCGACCGGCGGCCCGCCGAGGCGCGTGACGGTGCGCAGAGCGTTCGCGATCGAGCGCGCGAAGGGCAGGGCGCTGCCCGGCAGGCCGCGCGCCAGCCTCCGGTCGAGCGACAGCGGCCCGGCGCCCATCACCACGAACCAGGACAGCAGCGCGGCCTGGAACAGATGCTGGTCCAGCGGTCGGTAGGCGACCTGCGCCACCAGCACCAGCGCCAGCATGGGCAGCGCCGCGAGGCGGGTCGCGAGGCCGAGCAGCAGCAGGGGCGGGCACAGAAGCTCCACCCCCGCGCCGACCCAGGCGGCGGTCACCGGGTCGAGCCAGGACACCGGATACTCAAAGCGGGCGAGATAGAGCGCCTGGTCCCAGTCGTGCAGCTTCACGGCCCCCGATAGCCAGAAGGCTTGTGCCAGCCACAGGCGAATGGTGAGGTCCAGCGCCGGCCCGGCGGTCTTCTGCGCGAGCGACAGCGCGTCGCGGGCGGCGGTGGCAATGACGATGGGGGTGCGGAGGACGCGGTCACTCATGGCTCATCTCCGATGTGATACGGTCGCGCCCAGCCGCTCGATCAGGTGGTCGCCGACGCGGATGGCGTTGGCGATGATGGTCAGCGTCGGGTTCACCGCCGCGCTGGAGGGGAAGAAGCTGGAATCGACGACGTAGAGGTTGTCCAGGTCGTGGGCCTTGCAGGTCACGTCCAGCGCCGAGGTTTCCGGGTCGTGGCCGAAGCGGATGGTGCCGTTCTGGTGGCCGGTGCCGGCGACGGGGATGCGCTTGCCGAAATAGGCCTCGCGCGGGATCAGCGTGCGCTCGCAGCCGATGTGCCGCAGCAGCGTCTTCAGCTTGGCGGTCAGGCGGTCGTGCGCCTCCACGTTGTTGGGCGTGTAGCGCAGCGTGATGCGCCCGTCGCGCCCCACCTCCACCCGGTTTTCGGGATCGGGCAGGTCCTCCGACGTCAGCCAGAAGTCCAGCGCGTGGGACGCGAACCGCTCCGCCGCCGCGCCGGGCAGCAGGCCGTGGCTTTCGGCGGAAAACATCGCCGCGTCGGTCTTGCCCAGCATCTGGATGTGGCCGAGCGGAAAGTCCCAGTCGTCCGCGCCGAAATAAAAGTCGTTGAGGCCCAGCGTCTTCTGGAAGCGCGTCGGGTTCGGCCGCCGCGACACGGCGATCAGCGCGGAGTTCAGGTGGCACATGTAATGCCGCCCGACCACGCCCGACCGGTTGGCGAGCCCGCCCGGATGCCGGTCGTTGGCGGAGCGCAGCAGCAGGGCCGCCGAGTTGATCGCCCCGCAGGACACCACCACGATGTCGGCCCGGTGGGTTTCCTCCACCCCGTTGCGGCGGACAACCACGCCGGTGACCTCCCGGCCGGACGGGCTGGTTTCCAGCCGTTCCACATGGGCGCCGGTCAACAGCGTGACGTTGGGGTGCTCCAGCGCCGGGGCGACGCAGGTGGTGTGCGCGTCCGCCTTGGCCTGCACGAGGCAGGGGAAGCCGTCGCAGGTGGAACAGCGCACGCAGGCGCTGGCCTGCGGGCGGGCCTCGTCCAGGCGGATGCCGACGGGCAGCGGGAAGGGGCGGTGGCCGGCGCGCCGCAGGTCGTCGAACAGCTCCTGGATGCGCGGCTCGTGACTGACCGGCGGGTGCGGGTAGGGATCGGCGCCGGGAGGCTCCGTCGGGTCGCTGCCGCGCTCCCCATGCACGCAATAGAGCCGCTCCGCCCGCGTGTAGTAGGGGGCGAGGTCGGCGTAGATGATCGGCCAGGGCGGCGAGACACCGGCCTTGTGATGCAGTGGGCCGAAGTCGCGCTCCCGCAGGCGGAACAGCACGGCGCCGTAGAATTTCGTGTTGCCGCCGACGCAATAGTGCGTGCCGGGTTGGAAGGGGCGGCCGTCCTTGTCGAACCAGGTCTCCGGCGCCTTGTACTTGCCCTCCACCACCACGGCGCGGGAATCCCAGTTGTCGCGCTCGCGGGGCAGGAAGTCGCCGCGCTCCAGCAGCAGAATGCGCTTGCCGGTCGGGGCCAGATGGTGGGCCAGCGTGCCGCCGCCGGCCCCCGTTCCGATGATGATGACGTCGTAGCGGCCGTTCGGGTCCGTTGGTGACCTGTCAGTTTGTGGCATGGATCCCTCCCTGTTCGACGCCGCGCAGCGGGCTGCGGGCCGGCTGGCCGCAGAAGATGCAGCGGCTGTGCGGGTCGTGGTTCAGCTTGGCGCAGCGCACGGGGTGGAGGCCGGGCAGGCGGCGGCGCCACGGCGTAAATCCACGCCGCCGTCCACATGCCGCTGGGCACACCCCGCCGGGCACCGCCGAGGCCAGCGTACGGGCCGGGTTGATGCTCATCTCCATCAGATATTCCGGCAGATATTCCGGCCAGTGGCTTCGGAATGCCTCGCCCATGGTTCAGCCTCCGGACTCGAAGCCGGGGTAGAGCGTCATGCCGCCGTCCACGAACAGGGTCGTGCCGGTGATGTAGTCGGCGGCGTCGCTGGCCAGCCAGACGACGGCGTGGGCGATGTCCTCCGGCTCCCCGATGCGCTTGTAGGGGATGAGCTTCAGGAGTTCGGCGTGGGCCTCGGGCGTGTTCCAGGCGTGGGTGTTGATGGGGGTGCGGACGGCGCCCGGCGCCACGCCGACGACGCGGATGCGGTCGGCCGCCAGCTCCTGCGCCAGCGTCTTCATCATCAGCATCACGCCGCCCTTGCTGGCCGCGTAGTTGACGTGCCCGGCCCAGGGGATGACCTCGTGGACGGAGCTGACGCAGACGATCTTGCCGAGCGAGCGCGACCGCTCCGGCCGGAAACCCTGGCGCTTGAAGGCGCGGACGGCGGCGCGGGCGCACAGGAACTGGCCGGTCAGGTTGACGCCGACCACCGTGTTCCACTGCTCCAGCGTCATCGCCTCGATGGGCGCGTCGCGCTGCAGGCCGGCGTTGTTGACCAGGATGTCCAGCCCGCCGAAGGCCTCGTCGGCGGCGTCGAACATGGCCTCCACCTGATCCTCGCGCGCCACGTCGGCCTTGACGGGCAGGGCGCGGGCGCCGTGGGCGCGGATGCCGTCGGCCACCGCCTCAGCCGCCGCATCGTCCGCGACGTAGTTGACGACGACGTCCGCCCCGGCGGCGCCGAGCGCCAGCGCGATGCCCCGGCCGATGCCGGAATTTCCGCCGGTCACCAGGGCGCGCTGCCCGGCCAGAGGACGCGCCTTTCCCGTCGCCGGCCCGTGCAGGGCCAGCCCGAAATCGCCTTCCATGGTCTGTCTCCCGATGTCGTGTGGGTCCGTCGCCGCTACAGAAGCCAGGTGGCGGGCGAGACCAGGGCCATCGCCACGAAGACCACGGCGGCCCGCCGCTCGGCGGTCGACCAGCGTGCCCAATCACGGGCGAAACTGCGCAGGATGCTCATGACGCCCTCCCTGTGCCCTGCTGCGATCACGTCATGCCATCAGGGTAGGCCCGCGCCGGTCCGCTTGTGAAATTGCAAGGGTTTATCGGTTCGATGCAGCCCGGCTATGCCCATGCCCGGCCGCTATGGAGGCGATGCCAACAATCAATTTCCGCTTCCGCGCGGACTGCCCCAGCGTCATTGGCACAAGCCCGGATCGACCGTCGGAGCACCCTTTTCTCAAGACGACCCAGGGAGTTCGCCATGACCGTGCATCGCCTTTTCGCCGCCGCCCTGCTTTCGACCGCCTTCCTGACATCGGGAGCCAGCTTCGCCGCGACCCACGAGGACGCCCCCACCCCCGGCAGCTTCACGGCCCGGCTGGACGAAGCGAAGGACGTTGTGCGCAACGACCACACCCGCAACTTCGAGCGGTACCAACGCACGGAGATCGACCGCTATCTGACGCAGGCCGAATCCCTGTCCGACCAGGGTTCGCAAGCCAAGGCCGAGCAGTTCCTGACCTTCGCACGCAACATGCTGGGCCTCCGCTCCGCCCCGAACGTCCGGATCTCCCAGCGGTAGGGCGGGAGGAGGGTGTCCGGACCGTGGACCCGCAGCCCACGGTCCGGGCGTCTGGCTTCGTGATACCAAACAGACGGTTTGGTGCCTCATGCGGGATTCTCGAAAAACATATTTGCCGATAAGAATTGTTATCGGCGTTATTTAGGGCATGCCTGTGACGTTGCTGGTGCCGTGGCGGCATCCGGGTGACACGGCGCGCGGCGCGCGGTATGTCTCTCGCTTAACCGAGGCGGGGGCGAAATGTCGGTAGGACGGCGGAAGACGCGGCGCAAGGGCAAACGGCACTCGCCGGCGACGGCGACGGCCCGCATGCGCCCGCCAGCGGCGGAGGCGGTCCAGGCGACGCGTGCCAACGCGGCAGCCGTGGCGGCGCCGGCTCCCGTCCGGCCTCCCGTCCGGCGGCCCCCGGCCGGAAAGCCGCCGCGCGTGCTCCAGGACGCCGAACTCGGCCGGTTCCTGTCCCCCGAGCAGCAGCACCTGCTGAAGGTCCGCCGCGCTGTGGAGCAGCGGGAGGCGAGGCAGCGACGCTCCGTTGCCGGTGTGGTCCTGGCGGGGGTCCTTCTGGTGGTGGCGGCCGTGTTGTGGCTTTTGGGCTGGCCGTCCTTCTGACGCGGAAGGGCGGGCGTTGCGTCCCGGTCCCATGCTACTCAATCATGCACCACGCTGGCATTCGGCGGAAAGCGAGGGAATAGGGGCAGACCCGACGGCCGGATCAAAAGTCTTCCCAAGCTGTTGAGCCTTGAACGCACATTGCGCTCCAGGGCTCTCTGCGGAGGCTTCAATGCTCACGCTCGCTGACCCCTTTGTGAACACGCAGCCGACTTTTGGCACAACCGGCACGGCGATGTCCGGATTCTCCGGGACTGTCGTCGTTGGGCAACCCATCTCCTTGATTGGGAGCCCCCTGACCACGAGCCCCCTGACCACGAATCCAATGACTACCGGCCCGGTCCCGCCCATGACGACCAGCCCGGTGCCGCCGTTCACCACCGATCCCGTGCCGCCCCTCATCCCCGGTCCAACCACGCCGATCGCCACCAGCCTGACCACGCCCGCGCCAATCATCACGCAGCCGGCATCAACGCCCATCACCACGGTCCCGGTCCTCCCGTCGACGAGCGTTTCACCGCCCTTCGGCGGACCGGTAACCGGCCTGTCGCTTGTGGGCGGACTCGGCAACGACACCCTTCTCGGCGGGCCTTTGTCCGATGCATTGCAGGGGCTTGACGGCAACGACGTGCTGATCGGGGACGGCGGCGACGACACGCTCGTGGGTGGACGCGGCGACGATGTCCTGACGGGCGGCTTTGGCGCCGACCTGTTCCTGTTCGCGCCCGGCGACGGGAACGACTTGGTCACCGACTTCAACCCCGCCGAGGGGGATCGCATCGGCCTGCCGATTGGCGTCGCGCCGGTCGTCAATGCCGACGCCCTTGGAAACGCCGTGCTGACGCTGATGCCGGGGGATAGCGTGACCCTGTCCGGGGTGAGCGCTGCGGCCGTGTCTCCGTTCTGGTTCGTGTCGCGCTGAGAAGGCGGGCGTTACGTCCCGGTCCGCTCCAGCTCCGCGACGAGGGACTGAAGGGCTCGGCGGACCACCGCCTCATGGTGGTCCGCCGCCAGGAAATGATCCCCGTCCGCGACCCTGACCACGGTCAGCTTGACGCTTCCCGTCAGGGTCCGTTCCAGAAAGTCCACGGTGGCGTAGGGCACCAGCGGATCGGCCGTCCCGTGCACGACCGTCACGGCGGCCCGCAGCGATTCCAGGCGGGGGGCGAGGTCGGCCAGCTGCGCCTTGAGCGCGATCAGCTCGCTGTTGGAGTTGCGCAGGACGCGCGGCAGCAGCCGGGCCACCGCCGGCCGGGCCGCAACGCGCTGGAGCCAGTGGACGCGCTCCAGCTCCGCCGACAGCGCGCCGCCGATCAGCAGCACCCCGCCGACGAGATCGGGAAAGTCCAGCGCCGCGCGGACGGCGACCGGCGCCCCCATGGAACGGCCGACCAGCACCGTCTTGCCGTCCACGCCGTCCCGCAGCAGCGGGCGCAGCGCCGCCGCCTGCACGCCCAGGTCGGTCGGGGTGTCCTGCGGGCCGCTGCACCCGAAGCCGGGTCGGTCGACGGCCAGCCAGTGCTGCCCGGCCGGGACGGAGCGCAGCCAGGGCAGCCAGTCCTCCGCCTGGCTCGGGCTGCCATGGACCAACAGCACGCGGCGTCCGGACGGGTCGCCCGCCGTGAGATAGCTGATCTCGGCCGAGAGCGGCGAGGCGAGGCGGACGCTGCGCCGTTCGATGCCGTCGCGCGTCTCGCCCGGTGCCAGCCAAGGCTGGTGGGCGAGGGCGTCGAACACCGTCCGCGCGGCGTCCTTCAGCCACGTCAGGTCGAACCGCAAGCGTTCCGAGCGATCTCCGGTCATTCGGTCGGCCTGTCCGGCTGTTCGGGGCGGAGGTTCAGGACGGGAGCCGGGCATCGTAGACCCGTGCCCATTCGGTCAGTTTGGTGTGGCGGGGCGTCGTCCGCGTGCCCCACACGGCCATGGCGCAGGCCCGCTTGTCGCCGACCAAAACGACGAGGCGCTTGCCGCGCGTGACGCCGGTGTAGAGCAGGTTCCGGTGCAGCATGATCTGGTGTTGCAGAAGCAGCGGGATGATGACCATCGGGTATTCCGATCCCTGGCTCTTGTGGATGGTGGTGGCGTAGGCCAGCACGATCTCGTCCAGCTCGTCGAAGCGGTAGGGGACCAGCCGCTCGTCGAAGCGGATCGCCAGCTCGCCCGCTTCGGTGTCCAGGCTCTCGATCCGGCCGATGTCGCCGTTGAAGGTGTCCTTGTCGTAGTTGTTGACCACCTGCATCACCTTGTCGCCCACCCCGAAGGCCGCGCCGAAGCGCTCCACGCGCTGCGCCGTGGGCGGGTTCAGGGCTTGTTGCAGGGCGGCGTTCAGGGCGCGGGCGCCCGCCGGCCCGACGTTCATCGGGCAGAGCACCTGGATGTCGCGCATCGGGTCGCAGCCCCGCGTTCGCGGCAGATGGCGGGCGACGAGATGGACGATGTGGCGGGTCGCCTCCTCCGGCGTGGGGGCGTCCACCCAGAAGAAGTCGCTCGCCTCGCCCTTGCGCGGCACCTCCGGCAGCTGCCCGGCGTTGATGCGGTGGGCGTTGACGATGATCCGGCTGGTCGCCGCCTGCCGGAAGACCTCGGTCAGGCGCACCGTAGGCACCAGAGCGCCGTCGATCAGGTCGCCCAGCACCCGCCCCGGCCCGACGCTGGGCAGCTGGTCCACGTCGCCCACCAGCAGCAGCCCCATGTTTGGGGGCACCGCCCGCAGCAGGGCGTACATCAGCGGCACGTCGACCATGCTGGTTTCGTCCACCACCAGCAGGTCGCCGTCCAGCGGGTTCTCCTCGTCTCGCTTGAAGCCGCCGCCGCGCGGGTCGATTTCCAGCAGGCGGTGCAGCGTTTTGGCCTCCACGCCGGTCGCTTCGGTCATGCGCTTGGCGGCGCGCCCGGTGGGGGCGGCGAGGCGCAGGCGCACGCCCTTGGCCGCGAGGATCTTCAGGATGCCGTTGACCAGCGTCGTCTTGCCCACGCCGGGGCCGCCGGTGATGACCAGCACCTTGGCGTCGAGCGCGCGCCGCAACGCCGCCTCCTGGCTGGGCGCCAGCGTCAGGCCCGCCTTCTCCTCCACCCAGGGGATGGCCTTGTCGGCGTCGATGGCGTCCCAGGGCGGACGGCCGCGCGCCAGAGCGGACAGCCGCTCGGCGATGTTGCGCTCGGCGTGGAACAGCCAGCCGAGGAACAGGGCCGGCTCCTCCGCCAGCGTGTCCGCGACCAGCGTGCGGTCCGCCACCTCCTGCTCGATGGCGGTTTCCACCAGGGCCGCGTCGACGGTGAGCAGGTCGCGCACCGCCTCCACCAGGGCGGCGCGCGGCAGGCCGCAATGCCCCTCGCCCATGGCTTCGGTCAGCGCGTGGGTGAGCCCGGCGCGGACGCGGAGCGGGGAATCGGGCGCGATGCCGAACTTCCGCGCGATCTCGTCGGCGGTCGCGAAGCCGATGCCCCGCACGTCCTTGGCGAGGCGGTAGGGGTTCTCCGTGATCAAGCGGACGGCGTCCGCGCCGTAGAGCCGGTAGATGCGCACCGCCCTGGCCGTGCCGACGCCGTGGTCGTGCAGGAACACCATGATGTCGCGGATGGCGCGCTGCTCCCGCCAGCCCTCGACGATCTGCGCGGCCCGCCCCGGCCCGATGCCGGGCACGGTGCGCAGACGCTCCGGCTCGCTCTCGATGACCTCCAGCACGTGCTCGCCGAAGGCCTGGATGAGCTTGCGGGCGTAGACGGGGCCGATGCCGCGCATCAGGCCGGAGGCAAGGTACTTCTCGATGCCGTCGGCCGAAACGGGCGGGGCGGACCGGAGATGGTCGGCCTGGAACTGCGGGCCGTGCGTGCGGTCGTTCACCCACTGCCCGGTGGCCTGGACCGTCTCGCCCGGAGCGATGGCCGCCGCCCGCCCGACCACGGTCAGCGGGTCGCGCCGCCCGCGCACCTTGACGCGGAGCACGCAGAAGCCGGTCTCGGCGTTGTGGAAGGTCACCCGCTCCACGGCGCCGACGACGAGTTCACGGTCCGGGGGAGCGGAAAGGGAGGGGATCATCGACGGGGCGGAAGGAGGATGGGCGGCATCATCCCCAGCATATGGCGAAACATCCCGGAAAACCAAAGCGCCCGTCAGCGGCTTCCGACCATGTCGCGCTTGAGGCGGCCTGAGGCGACCACGCCGCTGCCGGGGGGCGGACGGCCCAGGAGCGCGGCGATGATGCTGGAGATGGGGCCGGAGCGGACCTCATCCCCTTGCGCCGGCACCGGCACCGGCACTGGCGACGGGGGCTCCGTGCTTTGCGAGGCGCGCTTCTGGGCAAGCCGGGAGATGTGGCGCAGGAGAAGGGCGCGGTTGTCCGGGCTGAGGGCGCTGAACGCCAGGTCCGCCCGCGTCAGGTCGCCCGCCGCCCCGGTCGCGCGGGCGATGCGCAGGGCGACGCGGAGGCAGTCCAGGTCCCAGGGCGCCTCGTCGATGCCGGGCAAGGTTTCCAGCGCCCGCAGAAGCGCATCCAGCAGGGACGAGGTGGTGCCGGCATCGTAGGTCCCGCTGAACATCCGCTGCTCCCGTGGCCCCACGCCACATATCGGCGCTCCGGCGGCACCGTCAACGCAGCTTTGTGTGACAAGCGTCGGCCGGACCCCGCCTGCGCGCATGCCTGCGTTGATCCCGGGAACCGCCCTGACCACTGGACGGAAATCGATAGCAAAACTATTAAATAGGCATGACATCGAATTCACCAACGCCCGTTGTGCCTTTGCCCGCCGATCCCCTGCGTGGGGAGCCACTGGACGGAAAGCCACTGGACGGGGAGCCGTTGGGCTTCCCGCCCAGCTTCGGCATCCACCTGTTCCGCGCCGCGCACCTGTGGCGCCGCGAGGCGAACAAGGTGCTGGCCGACTGCGGCTTTTCCTCCTCGGTCATCTCTCCGCTGATGCTGTTGAGCGAGCTTGGCGACGGCATGCGCCAGCGCGATCTGGCGGAGGAGATGGGGGTGGAGGGGCCGTCGCTGGTGCGGCTTCTGGACTGCCTGGAATCCTCCCGGCTGGTCGAGCGCCGCGAGGATCCGGACGACCGGCGGGCGAAGACCCTGCACCTGACCGACGAGGGCCGCGCGCTTCTGGTGCGGGTGAACGCGGCGCTGAACGGTGTGCGCCGGCGCTTCCTGGAAGGCGCCTCGCCGGAGGACATCGACGCCTGCTTCCGCGTGATGTCGATCATCGAGACCAACGCCAAGAACATGCGGCCGTGACCGGACGAAAATCGTGCGATTCCTTTCTTGTCTGACCCGTTTCGCGGTCACGCTGGTGGTGACGGTCGCGGCGCTGGGCGCCGGCTGGTGGCTGTGGGACTACTACATGAACCAGCCCTGGACGCGGGACGGCCGCGTGCGCGCCGACATCGTCCAGGTGTCGCCCGACGTCGCCGGGCTGGTGACCGCCGTGAAGGTCGGCGACAACCAGCCGGTCCGGAAGGGCGACGTGCTGTTCGTCGTCGACCCCGGCCGCTACAAGCTGGCCGTCGAGCAGGCGGAGGCCAACCTGCAAAGCGCCCGCGCCGAGCTGAACTACCGCAGGGCGGAGGCCAGCCGGTACGAGCAGCTGGGCACCAACGTCGTCTCCACCGCCCAGAAGCAGGAGGTCGCGTCGGCCATGGCGAAGGCCGCCGCGGCGGCCCGGCAGGCCGAAGCCGCCCTCGACCTCGCGCGCTTCAACCTGGAGCGGACGGAGGTCAAGGCGACGGTGGACGGTTTCGTCACCAACCTGCAGCTGAAGGAAGGCAACTACGTCACCGCCGGCCAGCCGGTGATCGCGGTGATCGACCGCGCCTCCTTCTACGTCATGGGCTATTTCGAAGAGACGAAGCTGCCCCGCATCCACGCCGGCGATCCGGTCGCGGTCACCATCATGGGGGTGGGGAGCCGGCTGCGCGGCCATGTGGACAGCGTCACCCGCGCCATCGTGGATCGCGACCGGACGGAGGGCACGGGCCTTCTGCCCAACGTGAACCCGACCTTCAACTGGGTGCGGCTGGCCCAGCGCATCCCCGTGCGCGTCGCGCTGGAGGACGTGCCCGACCCCCGCGACCTCGTCGCCGGCCGCACCGTCACCGTCGAAGTCGTGAAGGATGAAGCCGTAAAGGATCGGGCCAAGTCCGTGGCCGGGCTATGACCGCTCTGTTCGCTCCGTCCATCGAGACCTCGCGTGTGCGGTATCTCATTGGCGCGCATGTTTTTTGTCATTCCCGCGAAGGCGGGAATCCAGCATGAGCCGCGATCAGCGGCGACATGAGTCAAAGATGGCTCATATGACGCCCAGACGGGCGTCTGGATCCCCGCCTTCGCGGGGATGACGAAGAAGAAAGAAGCACATCAATCATTTGCTGCAGAAGCGAATAGTGTGCATCCCGTAGCCCTACGTAGGAGAACGGCCTCGCGCCAAATCCAACAACTCTTCGGCGCTGGCAAAGCAGTTCCATGACGTTTCCGAAAATTCTGCCGACCTGGGGGGAGGCGCTGTTCTCCCTGAAATCCTTCGCGGCCTCCATGATGGCGCTCTACGTGGCGTTCGGCATGGGACTGCCGCGGCCCTTCTGGGCGATGACCACCGCCTACGTCGTGTCCGGCCCGCTGTCGGGCGCGGTGCGGTCGAAGGCGCTGTTCCGGGTGCTGGGCACCGCGCTGGGCTCGGCCGGCGCCATCGCGCTGGTGCCGACCCTGTCCGATGCGCCGGAGCTGCTGACGCTGGCGCTCGGCCTCTGGGTGGGGGTGTGCCTGTACATCTCTCTGCTGGACCGCACGCCGTCGAGCTACGTGTTCATGCTGGCCGGCTACACCATCGGCCTGATCGGCTTCCCGGCCGTGACCGACCCCGGCACCATCTTCGACACCGGGCTTGCCCGCGTGGAGGAGATCCTGCTGGGCATCGGCTGCGCGACCCTGGTGCACAGCGTCGTCTTCCCGCAGAGCGTCGGCCCGGTCCTGCTCGGCCGGCTGGACGCCACGCTGCGCGATGCGGAGCGTTGGACGCTCGACGCGCTTGACGGCAACGGCGCGAGCGCCGGGGACCGACAGAAGCTCGCCCGCGACATCACCGAACTGCGCGTGATGTCCACGCATCTGCCCTACGACACCTCCGATGTGCGCTGGATGACGCGGGCGGTGCGCGCGCTCCAGGACCGCATGGCCTACCTGCTGCCGGTGCTGGCAGCCGTGGAGGACCGGCTGAACGCATTGCGCGCCGAGGGCGGCGAGTTGCCGGCGGAGGTCGCGGCCGTTCTGGAGACGGTAAAGCGCTGGGTCGCCGACGACGCTTCATCCGGTGGGGCCGGTGCCCTGCGCGCGGCGCTCGACCGGCTGATGCCGGCCGTGGAGGCGGGGGCGACCTGGCGCGACGCCACACTGCTCAACCTGCTGACACGCCTGCGCACGCTGGTGGACATCCATCAGGACTGCCGGGAACTGCGCGCGCACATCCGCAACGGCGACGCCACCCTGCCGGAGCATCTGGATCCGCTGACCCGCAGCCGCGCGCGCGGGGTGTTCCACCTGGACCACGGCATGGCCCTGTGGTCGGGGGCCGCGGCGGTGCTGGGCATCGCGGCGGTCTGCGCCTTCTGGATCGCCACCGGCTGGTCGTCGGGATCGGCGGCGGCGATGATGACGGCGGTCTTCGTCTGCTTCTTCGCCTCGCTCGACGACCCGGTGCCGGGCATCCGGATCTTCCTGGACTTCACCGTCCTGTCGGTGCCGATCGCGGCCGTCTACCTGCTGGTCGTGCTGCCGTCCTTCGACAGCTTTCCGATGCTGGTGCTGGGCCTCGCCCCCACCTTCCTGCTGCTGGGCGTTTTCGTGGCGCGGCCGGCGACGATGGGCAAGGCCATGGCGCTGCTGATGGGCGTGGCGGGGGCGCTCAGCCTGATCGACACCGGCACGGCGGACTTCGCCTCCTTCCTGAACAGCAATGTCGGGCAGGTGGCGGGCATCGCCACGGCGATGCTGGTGACGCAGCTCTGCCGCTCCGTCGGCGCGGCGTGGAGCGCCCGGCGCCTGCTCCACGCCGGCTGGCGGGAGATCGCGGCGCTGACCGCCGCGCGCTCCGGCATACCGGTGGGCAGTTTCGAGAACCGCATGCTCGACCGTGTCGGCCTGCTGTCCTCGCGCCTTGCGCTCGCCGGGGCGCAGCAGCGCGACCTTGCCGCCGCCGACGCGGTGAACGACCTGCGCATCGGCCTGAACGTCGCGGAGCTTCAACGCGCCCGCCGGGCCATCGGCGGTGCGGCGGCCCCGCATGTCGCGCGCCTGCTCGGCGCGGTGGGGCAGCATTTCCGCGACCTGTCCGCCAAGCGCCTGGCCCCGCCGCCGGCGGAGGTCCTGCCCATGCTGGACGCCGCCCTGTCCGGCCTCGTCGCCGAGCCGCGCTCGCCCGAGCGCGACCGCGCCGTGATCGCGCTGGCGGGCCTGCGCCGCAGCCTCTTCCCCCAAACGGCGCCCCTGGCGCCGGCTGTTGCTGAACCGGTGACCGCATGATCGGCGAAATCGACGTCTACGGACTGTTCATCCCCCCGCTGCTGATCCTGGCAATCGCAGCCTGGGTCCTTTCCGGCGTGCTGCGCCGCAGCCTGCGGGCGGTGGGCTTCTACGGCTGGGTCTGGCACCCGCCGCTGTTCGACCTCGCGCTCTACGTCGTCCTGCTGAGTGCCCTGACGGCGGCTACGGCGCAGTGGCGGTGACACTGCGCTGTCGATGTCGAACAGTTGTGTAAGTCTTTGGCGAGGCATCGTAAATAGCCATTCTCCCCTCCGGGGGAGAAGGGTTGGGATGAGGGGGAGCCCCACCAGGGGCTATAAAACGGGGCGAGGGGGGTTTTTTCCGGGCTGCCGCCCGTAGCCACCCTCACCCCAACCCCTCTCCCCTCAAGGGAGAGGGGCTTTCCACCACCATTGGGTTGCTCTCGATCAATGGAGTTGGACGAGATTCTCGCTTGACGGCAGTCAACCGGCCATGCGCCGGGGCGTGGGAGGTTGCGCGCCGCAAGCAGCGGGTTGTCGTATACGTGCCGTTCCGTGCCTTCTTCCTCTTGGCGTCGCTGGACGCCCTCCTGGCGGTCGGCCCCTGGGTGCCGACCGTGCTCGGCTGGGACACGGGAGGCTTCCCCTTATGGCATGGGCGGGCGCTGCTGTTCGGCACGCTTCCGGCGGTGATCGCCGGGTTCCTGCGGACCGCGCTGCCGCGCTGGAGCGGGCGGCCGTTGGCCTGTCCGGGGGGCTGGAGGCTTCTCGTGCCGCTCTGGCTCGTTGGGCGGGCGGCGTCCCCGTGGATGCCCGCGGCCCACGCGCCGTTTCTGGCCGGGCTCGCCGCGCTGGTGACGGGGCAGGTCCTGCTGTGCCGGGACCGGCGCAACGGGATCGTCGCGGCGCTCACCGCCCTGTTGGCCGGCGCGGCTTTCTGGGACTTGGGGAGCGGCGGCGGCGCTGTTCTGGACGGCGCGTCCGGGCGGCTGGCGCTGGCGGCCCTGCTCGGGCTGGTCATGGTGCTGGGCGGCCGTGTCGCGCCGAGCCTCACCGCATCCCATCTCGGGCTGCCCGATAAGCGGGCGCTGTTCAAGGAATGCCCCCTGTTTGAGGGAACGGCGGCGGCACTTGCCGTCGGCGCGCTCGCCGGCTGGGTCGCAACGCCCGCGTCGGTCTTCACCGCCGGGGCAAGCCTGCTGGCCGCGCTGACCCAGGCGGTCCGGCTGATCCAATGGCGGGGCTGGCGGGCGGCCGACCGGCCGTCCGTGCTGGTCGTCCACGTCGCCTACGCCGGGATCCCGCTGGGCTTTGCCGCGCTGGCGGCGGAATTGAAAGCGGCGGTCCATGTCTGGACGGTCGGGGCGATCGGGCTGATGTGCCTTGCGGTGATGTCGAGCATGATCCGCAAGCACGCCGGCCGGGCCTTTTCCCATTCGGCGGTGGTGACGGCCTGCTATGGCGTCACGATCGTGGCCGTGGTGGCGCGCGTCCTGGCCGACGGGGCGGGGGAGGGGCGGGCGGCGCTGCTGGCCGGGGCGGGGTCCGCCTGGGCCGGCGCCGTCCTGCTGTTCCTGATCGCCTTCGGGCGGGTGCTGCTCACCGGCGGTACGGTGCCAAAAAAAGACGCCCACCGGCTGGTTGCCGATGGGCGGTCGAGGCAATAACCGGGAGATATCATCATCATGTGATGACGCAATCTGGTAAGGATTGCGGGGGGAAATCTCGCGGCTGGACGCTCAACGATCCTTGACCAGAGTCAAGAACTCGAAAAAATGGCTACTCGCTTAGCTGTTTTTCTTCAGGAAGGCGATGAGGTCCTTGCGGGCCTGCTCGTTCTTCACGCCGGCGAAGGCCATCTTGTTGCCGGGAGCGGCGGCCTTCGGGTCGGTCAGGTACTTGTCGAGGCTGGCCTCGTCCCAGGTGCCGGCGTTCTTGATGGCGTCGGAGTAGTTGAAGCCCTCGTGCGAGCCCGCCTTGCGGCCGACGATGCCGTGCAGGTTCGGGCCGACGCGGTTCGGGCCGCCGGCCTCGATCGTGTGGCAGGCCTTGCACTGGTTGAAGACCTTCTCGCCCGCGTCGGCGTCCTGCGCCGAGGCGATGCCGGGAAGGCTCACGAAGAGGCCAACGGCCAGCGCGGCAAACGTACGCTTCATTCTGCTTTCCTCACTAGACGGTTTGAACAAACACGCGCGTCGGACGGCCGCCCCTGGACCCGAAGGGATGGACCAAGGGGCGGGCCGGCGGACTTCAAATGGCGGGGGACGGGAGCGTCACGCGCCCGTACCCAGCCCGGCGACCGGGGTGGCGCCCGCCATGTTGTGGAAGAAGCCGTTTTCCAGCGGCACGGGGGCCAGGCGGCTCAGTTCCGCCGCGACCTCCCCGCCGTCGCGGTCGCCGTCCAGCACCGCCCGGAAGGCGGCGGCGACGGCGACCATGTCCATGTCCTGGGGCGACAGGCGGAAGCGGTCGACGCCCATCGCTTTCAGCCGCTCCATCTCGGCCGCGAGGCAGAGATAGCCGTGCGACATCGTCTGCGTGCCGTTGACCGTCAGGAAAGGCTGCCCGTCCATGGTCGCCACCGGCATGCCGTCCGCGTCGTTGCCGCAGACGAACTGGCAGCCGTCCTTGTGCAGCCCATGGGCGCGCGCGTGGTAGCAGCGGGCGGAGATGGCGAGCGGCGCGCGGCCGAACACCTGCACCTCTACGGACAGCCCCAGCTCGGCACCCGTCTTTGCCAGCACGGCGACGGACTCGGCCGGAAGCTCGGCGGGCAGCGACACCGACACGGCCCCGCGTCCGGCCAGCCAGGCGAGCGTGGACTCGTTGTAGCTGTTGATGAAGGGGCCGACCGCGTGACGGCGCCCCTCCAGCAGGGCCAGGGCGCCCATGTCGTTCGCCTCGACGGGCAGCAGGTCGCAGCCGACCAGATCGCGCATCGCCGCGCGTTCCCGCTCGCTGCCCACCAGAATCGGGCTGGCGAGCCAGACCTCTTTCCCCGCCGCGGCGAGGCGGGCGATGACGTCGTCCATCACGGCGGCGAAGAAGGGCGCCCGCTTGAAGCAGACGATCTCACCGACGATGACGGTGTCCACCGGCGCCTCGTCGGCCATGCGGAAGTAGAAGTCGCGCCAGCGGTCCGCCGGCCAGTTGAACAGCACGGGGCCCAGAGTCAGGCGTGGCGTCATGGTCGTCGTCCTCCTCAGCGCCAGGCGCGCTTGTAGGCGCCGGTCGTCTGGCTGCCGCCCTCGACCATCGCGTCCAGGTCGAGCGTCGGCACCGCCTGGCCTTTCGCGAAGGCGTCCAGCGCCTGCCGGTAGGCCGCCACGACGGTGGCGATGTAGGCCTTGCCGCGCTGCCGCCCCTCGATCTTCAGGGCGCGCACCCCGGCGGTCTTCAATTCCGGCAGCAGTTCCATGGCGTTGAGGCTGGTCGGCTCCTCGAACAGGTAGGCCGGCCCCGTGGCGCTCCCGGTGGTGTTGTCCTTGCTGGGCACGAAGCGGCCCTTGCACAGCGTCGGGTAGCCGGCCTGCTCCCCTTCGCCAAAGACGTTGATGGTGAAGCCGCCGAGCCGGGAGGCGAGCGCCCCGCCGCGCGGCTCGTACCGCACATGGCTGGCGGGGGAGCAGACGCCCTGCTTGTTGGGCGACAGCCCCGTCGCGTAGGAGGAGAGGGAGCAGCGCCCCTCCGCCATCGGGCAGAGGCCGCCGAAGACGAAGACCTCCGTCTCGATGTCGATCTCGGCGTTGAGACGCGCGATCTCCGGCACGGTCAGCACGCGCGGCAGCACCACGCGGCGCACGCCGAAGGCGTCTCGGTAGAGCCGGATCGCCTCGACGTTGGCGGCCGACGCCTGCACGGACAGATGCAGCCGGAGGTCCGGATGCTTGCGCGCCGCGTAGTCGAGCAGCCCGACGTCGGCCAGGATGACCGCGTCCGCCTTCAGCCTTGCGGCGTCGTCCACGGCGCGCTGCCAGGGGGCGAGGTTGCCGGCCTGCGGGTAGGTGTTGATGGCGACGAAGACCTGGACTTTGCGCGCGTGGGCGTAGGCCACGGCCTCCGCCACATCCTCGCGCGAGAAGTTCAGGCCGGGGAAGTTGCGCGCGTTGGTCTCGTCGCGGAAGCCCAGATAGACCGCGTCGGCGCCCGCGTCAACGGCGGCGCGCAGGGCGGCCGGATTGCCGGCCGGGCAGATCAGTTCGAACGGTTCCATGCGACTCATGCCTCCCGCCGCGGTCCGGCGACCCGGCGCCCCAGCGCCGACAGTCCCCAGCGCACGGGCGGCGGCGCCAGTCGGTGCGCGGTGTCCAGCAGGCCGAGCAGCCGGCCGGCGTTGCGCCGCGCCAGCGGCAGGGCGAGCCGCAACGGCCCGGCCGCCGTGGCGACGTCGGCGAAAAGGTCCATCTCTTCCCCGTCCAGCGTGTTGCGCAGGGCCAGGATCAGGGCGGTGTCGCCCTCGATCGTCAGTTCGCGGCGGAAGAACAGGGCATCGCCGTCGATGCGGCCTTCCAGCAGGTCGAGCAGCCGCCCGCAGGGACCGCGCACCGTGGCGTCCGCCGGCACGCCGCGCTCGCTGACCCGCAAGGCCAACTGCGGGCCGACGCGGAGCAGGAGAGCGGCCGGCGCGTCCACCGGGTCGATCAGCAGGCGGGCGTCGGGCAGTTCCGCCAGCGCCGCGAAGGCGCGCGGGTGTCGGCCGGCGAGGATGCGGAGCAGCCGGTCGGACAGCAGCCCGCCGAGCCCGTCCCCGAGCCGGCGCGCCAGCCCCAGCCCCGCCCGCGTCAGCCCCACCTCGACGGCGCGGGCGCGGTCTCCGTCCGTCGTTTCGTCGGTTTTCAAATCGGGATCGCGCATTGGGCGCTTCCCTCCCCCGTCATTTCTTCGTGCACGATATTTCGCGCCGGGCGCCGGCCGTCCTTGACAATGGTCAAGCCGACGCTGGCTCCGCCGCCGCGAACGGGATGCACACATGTTGCTGCGCTACAGCAAGTGGCTGAATAAAAAGCCCTTCTCCCCTTGGGGGAGAAGGGTTGGGATGAGGGGTCGTTACCGCCCGGAGGGCGGGAAAAAGGCTTCCCAGCCGGCTTCGCCGGCCTGCCACCCTCACCCCAACCACGCTTGCCGGCGAACGCCTTCGGCGTCCTCCGGCGGCGCGCCCCTCAAGGGAGAGGGGCTCTTTTTGAGCAAGGTCAGCTGCTTACCGTTCTTGCGAGAACTGTGTATCCCGTAGTTCGTCCTAGAGAACGCCGGTCACTTGTTCGGCAGTTCGGTGACCTGCTTCGTCTCCGGGTTGACCTTGAAGATCGCCGTGTCGCCCGGACCGTCGACCTGGAGGATGCCCTTCAGCCCGCGGGCGGCACGGGACAGGGAATGGTCGACCAGCACATACTTGCCGGGCACCTCGACCTTGAACTCCACCATGGTCGCGCCGCCGGCCGGGACGGCGGTGGTCTGCACGTTGGTCAGCGGCTTGGCGGTCAGCGAGGCCTGGTCGTAGACCCGGTCGAAGATCTCGCCGATGACGTGGAAGCTGGAGGTCTTGTTCGGGCCGCCGACGCCGAAGAAGACGCGCACCGTCTCGCCCACCTTCGCCTTCGGGGCCTTGTCGCCCATCAGCGCGTCGGCGGCGCCGTTGAAGACGTAGTATTCCGGCTGTTCGGCCAGCAGCTTGTCGTAGCTTTCCGTGGCCTCGCCCTTCGTGCCGAAGGGCTGCTCGGTGTAGATCTCGCCCTGCATCACGTAGAATTCGCGGTCCACTTTCGGCAGGCCTTCTTCCGGCTCCACCAGGATCAGGCCGTACATGCCGTTGGAGATGTGCTGCGCGACCAGCGGCGTGGCGCAGTGATAGACGTAGAGACCGGGGTTCAGCGCCTTGAAGGTGAAGCCCTTGTGCTCACCCGGAGCGGCCATCGTGGCCTCGCCGCCGCCGCCGGGGCCGGTCACCGCGTGGAAGTCCACATTGTGGTTCAGCGCGCTGTCGGCCGCGTTCGACATGGTCACGTCCACCGTGTCGCCGACGCGGACGCGGACGAAGGGACCGGGCACCTTGGGCGCCTTGCCCGGCTCGGTGAAGGTCCAGTAGCGGTAGCTGGTCCCGGTCGCGAGCTGGCCGGTCACCTCGACCGATTCCAGGTTCACCTTGATGTGTTGCGGTGCGCGCTTGGCCAGCGGGGCGGGCAGGTCGGTCGGGTTGCGCACGATGTCCACCGGCGCGCCGTTGTTGGCGGACGCCGGAGCGATGGAGGCAAAGGAGACAAGCGCACCGAAAACGAGCGCCGCGGTGCCAAGGAGACGTTTCCTGCCGGTCATAGTCTTGTCCTTCTTCAAGATGGAAGCGCGCTGGCCAGGCGCGGTGGCAAGACGATGCGCGGGAGCAGAAAGTTAACGCTTGACAATAATCAAGGGCACCCCTGCGACATTTTGGCTTTTGTATACGGCAATTTGGCAAAGACCACGTCGATTGTGTGGCTTTGTCTTTCCCTACGGCGTGTGTGCTCTTTCTAGACTGGAATTGTTATAAACAAAGCGCGGGGGATTGGCCAGTGCTGTCTTACGCGCCGGTGAATCGGGCAGGGCGCTTTTCGAGAAAGGCGGCGACGGCCTCCTTGTGGTCGTCCGTGGCGTGGGCCAGCGCCTGCATGGCGGCGGACATCTCCAGCAGCGTGTCGAGGTTCACCTTGGAAGCCTCGCGCAGTAGGCGCCGGGTCATGCGCACCACATGGGGCGGATTCACGGCGATGCGTTGCGCCAGCGCCTTGGCGCGCGGGAGCAGTTCGGCGTCGGGCACCACCTGCGACACCAGCCCGCAGGCCAGCGCCTCGGCGGCGTCGATGGCGTCGCCGGTCAGCGCCAGCTCGCAGGCCTTGGCGAAGCCGATCACGCGCGGCAGCAGCCACGCCCCGCCGTCGCCCGGCACGATGCCGACCTTGACGAAACTCTCGGCGAAGCGCGCGCTTTCCCCGGCGATGCGCAGGTCGCACATGCAGGCGAGGTCGCAGCCGGCGCCGATGGCCGGGCCGTTCACGGCGGCGACCACCGGCACCTCCAGCGCCTCGAACAGCTGCGGGAGTCGCTGGATGCCCAGGCGGTAATTGCGCCGGGTCTGGGCCGGCAGAGGGTCGTTGATGCCGCCGGCCTCGCCCATGGCCCTGAGGTTGCCGCCGGTGGAGAAGGCCTTGCCGGCGCCGGTCAGGACGATGACGCGGGTGGACATGGCGGCGTCGAGGCGCGTCAGCGTGGCGACCAGCGCCTCGATCATCTCCGGGTCGGAGATGGGGTTGCGCTGCTCTGGCCGGTTCAGCGTCAGGATGACGATGCCGTCCTCGTCGTGCTCTTCCAGAATGGGGTCGGACATGATCAGATTGGACATGGGCGGGCCTTTGTCGGAAGGGGTGGTTCAGCGCAGGCCGAGGCCGCGGGCGATGATCCCGCGCAGGATCTCCCGCGTGCCGCCGCGCAACGAGAAGCAGGGCGCGTCCATCAGCGTGCGCGCCAGGACGGCGGAAAACTCCTGTGTGGAGCGGGCGTCCGGCTCCGCCTCGACCAGCTGGCGGGCGATCTCGGGGATTTCCTGTTCGAAGACCGCCCCCAGGTCCTTGACCAGCGAGGCCTGCAAGGTCGGGTTCTCGCCGGCCTGGAGCATGCCGGCGACGGAGCGCGACAGGCGGCGCAGCACGATCAGATGCGCGGTCAGCCGGCCGAGTGCTACGGCCGCAAGGTCGGACGGCGCCTCGCCCAGCACGCGCACCAGCTCCGTCAGCAGCGCCATGGAGGACAGGAACCGTTCCGGCCCGCTGCGCTCGAAGGCGAGTTCGCTCATCACCTGTTTCCAGCCCTCGCCGCGGTTGCCGATCAGCGCGCTGTCGGGCAGGAAGACGTCCTCGAACACCACCTCGTTGAAATGGTGCGCGCCGGACATGTCGAGGATCGGGCGGATGGTGACGCCCGGCGTGTTCTTCAGGTCGACCAGCAACTGGCTGGTGCCGTCCTGGCGGCTGTCGGTCCCGCCGTCGGTGCGGCAGAACAGGATCATGCAGTCGGCGCGGTGGGCGTAGGTCGTCCACAGCTTGGTGCCGTTGACCCGGTAGCCGCCGTCCACCGGCTGCGCCCGCGTCCGCACGGCGGCGAGGTCGGAGCCGGAGTCGGGCTCGCTCATGCCGATGCAGAAGGTGCACTCCCCGGCGGCAATGCGGGGGAGGATGGTCCGCCGCTGCTCCTCCGTGCCGCATTTCAGCAGCAGAGGGCCGCTCTGGCGGTCGGCGATCCAGTGGGCGGCGACCGGTGCGCCGGCCGCCAGCACCTCCTCCAGCACCACATAGCGGTGCAGGGCGCTGCGCTCGTGCCCGCCGTAGCGCTTGGGCCAGGTCATGCCAATCCAGCCGCGTGCGCCCATCTTGCGGCTGAAGTCGGCGTCGAAGCCGTTCCAGGACTCCGCGCGCTTGCGCGGCGGACGGTCGGCCAGCTCGGTCCGCAGGAAGGCCCGCACCTCGGCGCGCAACGCCTCGGCGTCCGGATCGACGGGCGGGGCGGGGAAGGAAATCCGTTGCATGTCCCGTCCCTCCTCAGGCGGCGGTGATCAGCGGCCACAGGCCGTCGGCGCCGGCGGCGGCGACGCGCTGGCCGATGACGCGGCTCCACGCGGCTTCGCCGCCGAACTCCTCGCGCCAGGACCACAGCCGGCGGGTGAGATGGTGCAGGGCGTGCTCCTGCGTGAAGCCGATGGCGCCGTGCACCTGATGGGCGATGGAGGCCGCAACCCCCGCCGCCTCGCCGCAGCGGATCTTGGCCGCGGCGATGGGGAGCAGGCGCAGGCCGTCGGCCATCGCCTCCGCCGCGCCATCGGCCGCGGCGCCCGCCGCCACCGCGTGGCCGGCCAGCACGGCGAGGTTCTGCTGGATCGCCTGGAATTTGCCGATGGCGCGCCCGAACTGGACACGCTCCTCCGCATAACGGGTGGTCAGCTCCAGCACCCGGCCGATCGCCCCGGCCAGGGCGAGGCTGCGCACCGTCGCCCCCATGGCGCGCAGCGTCATCGCGTCGGCGCCGTTGGCCGCCGGGGCCATCTGTCCGGGCTGGAGCGTGGCGTCGATGCGCAGGGTGTCGCGGGGCTCGCCGGCCAGATTGGCCTCCGGCTCGATCACCCACTGCTCCGGGTGGAGGGAAACGACGTAGGCCGCGCCGTCGGCCGGGGCGAGCACGGCCACACCGGCGGCCACGCGCCCCCACGGCACGCGGCGCGCGGTGCCGGTCAGCCGCCAGCCTTCGGCGGACCGGGTCAGCGTCAGCCGGTCGTCATGATGAACCGGGGCGACGCTCAGCGGACCGGCGGGCACCTCCAGCCCGGCCTCGGCCAGCAGCTTCGCCGCCAGCATGGTTTCCGCCAGCGGCACCGGGGCGGCGTAGGCACCGGCGATGCGGACGAGGTCCAGCGCCTCCACCGGGTCGAGGCCGAAGCCGCCCGCCTCCTCCGGCACAAGCGCCAGGGGCAGGCCAAGCTCCTCGATGGCAGCCCAGGCGTCCGCCTGCCAAAGGCCGGCGTCGGCGTCGCGCAGGGCTTCGGGCGTGAAGCGCTCGGCGAACAGCCGGTGCGCGGTGTCGGACAGGATGTGACTCGTGTCGCTCATGGTCATGGCCCGATCACTGACAGGATTTGAGAAGGTCGCGGGCGATCACCAGCTTCTGGACCTCGGAAGCGCCTTCGTAGATCCGCATCGGGCGGACCTCGCGGTAGAGCTTCTCCACCACGCAGCCGCGCGTGACGCCCAGGCCGCCGAACAGCTGGACGGCGGCATCGACCACCGCGTGCGCGGCTTCGCTGCCGACCAGCTTGGCCATGGAGACGTCGCGCGTGCAGCGCCCGCCGGTCACGTCCTTGGTCCAGGCGGCGCGGTAGACGCACAGCGCCGCGGTCTCCAGCGTCGTCGCCATGTCGGCGAGCTTGGTCTGCACGCCCTCGATCTCGGCCATCGCCTTGCCGAACATGCGGCGGCCGGTGACCCGCGCGAGGCTTTCGTCCAGCGCGCGGCGGGCCGCGCCGATGCCGGCGGCGCCGACCGAGGCGCGGAAGACGTCGAAGGTTGCCATCGCCACCTTGAAGCCCTGCCCCGGCGCACCGACGATCCGGTCGGCGCCGACGCGGACGCGGTCGAGGGTCAGCGGGGCGGCGGGATGCGGTGCCATGAAGTCGATGGCCGGGCCGGCGGTCAGGCCCGGCATGCCGGCGTCGAGCAGGAAGGCGGTGAGCCCGCGCGCCCCCGGCGCCTCCCCCGTGCGCGCGACCACGATGTAATGGTCGGCGATGCCGGCGTTGGAAATGAAGGTCTTCTCGCCGGAAATCCGGAAGCCGTCCCCGTCGCGCACCGCGCTGGTTGTCAGGTTCGCCACGTCGGACCCGGTGTCCGGCTCGGTCAGGGCGAAGGCGGCGATGGCCTCGCCCCGGCGGGCTGGCGGCAGATAGCGGTCGCACAGGGTGGCGCTGCCGGTCTGCCACAGCGCCGCGGTGCCGATGCCCTGCATGACGAACGCCGAATCCGCGACGTCGCCGAAGCGGTAGGCGAGGATCTCGCGCGCCAGACAGACCGAGCGCAGGTCGATGCGCGCGTCGCCGCGCTCGGCGCCCGGTGGGACGACGATGTCGAGCAGGCCGCAGTCGCCCATGGCGCGGGCGATCCGCCGGCTGCTTCCGGCAAGGTCGGCGGCGTCCTCCTCCGGCAGGTCGAGCGTCAGCAGCCGCTCCGCGAAGGCGCGGTGGCGATCCTCGAAGAAGGGGGTGTCCCAAAGCGGCCAGGGTTTCATGACGGCGTTTTCCCCCTGCATCAGCCCAGACGCTCGATGATGGTCGCGGTGCCGAGGCCGCCGGCGCAGCACATGGTCTGCAGGCCGAAGGTGGCGTCCCGGCGTTCCAGCTCGTGCAGCAGCGTGGTCATCAGCCGGGCGCCGCTGGCCCCCAACGGGTGGCCGAGCGCGATGGCGCCGCCGTTGACGTTCATGCGGTCGGCCGGCGCGTCGAACTCCCGCTGCCAGATCAGGGGCACCGGGGCGAAGGCCTCGTTCACCTCGAACAGGTCGATGTCGCCAAGCGTCAGGCGGCTGCGCTCCAGCACCCGCCGGGTCGCCGGGAGTGGGCCGGTCAGCATCAGCGTCGGGTCGGAGCCCACCGTGGTGACCGCGCGGAAGCGGGCGCGGGGCCGGAGGCCGTGGGCCTTGGCGACGTCCGCCGCCATCAGCAGCAGCGCCGAGGCCCCGTCCGAGATCTGCGAGGAGTTGCCGGCGGTGACGCGGCCGTCCGGGCGGAAGCTGGGCTTCAGGGTGGCCAGCTTCTCGCGGCTGGTGTCGCGCCGGATCGTCTCGTCGCGGGTGAAGGGCGGGGTGCCTTGGGGCGCGTCCGGCTCGCGCCAGGAGTCGACCGGCACGGGGGCGATCTCGCGGTCGAAGCGGCCCTCGTCCGCGGCGGCGGCGGCCCGGCAGTGGCTGGCGATGGCGTAGTCGTCCAGGGCGTCGCGCGACAGCCCGTACTGGTCGGCCAGCCGCTCCGCCGCCTCGCCCTGGGAAATCTGCGGGTGGGCCTCCAGCAGCTTCCAGCCGAACGGCTTGCCGTGGACGTCGCGGTTGCCCCCCATGGGGACGCGGGTCATGCTTTCCACGCCGCCGGCGACCACCACGTCGAATTCGCCCGACGCGATCGACCCCAGCGCCGCGTGCACCGCCGCTTCGGAGGAGCCGCACTTGCGGTCCACCGACATGCCGGGGATCCGCGTCGGCCAGCCGGCGCTGAGCAGGGAGGTGCGGGCAACGTTGGTCGACTGTTCACCCACCTGGGTCACGCAGCCGAACACCACGTCGTCCACCAGATCCGGCGCGATGCCCGCGCGCCGCACCAGCGCCTGCAGCACCACGGCGCCCAGATGGTCGGCGCGCACGGTGCCGAGCGAACCACGGAAACGGCCGATCGGGGTGCGGACGGCCTCGACGATCACAACCTCGCGCATGGGTCTGGTGCTCCTGAAGGGTTCAGCGCGGCGCCATGCGCAGCGCGCCGTCCAGGCGAATGGTTTCGCCGTTCAGCATGGGGTTTTCGATGATGTGGGCGGCCAACTGCGCGTATTCGGCCGGGAAGCCGAGGCGCGGCGGGTTGGGCACCGAGGCGCCGAGCGAGGCACGCACCGGTTCGGGCAGGCGGGCGAGGATCGGCGTGTCGAACAGGCCCGGCGCGATGGTGCAGACGCGGATCCCCCGGCTCGCCAGATCGCGCGCCGCCACGATGGTCATGCCGACGATGCCGGCCTTCGACGACGCGTAGGGGATCTGGCCGATCTGCCCCTCATAGGCGGCGATGGAGGCGGTGAGGACGCACACGCCGCGCTCGCCCTCCACCGCCTCGCCCCGCGCCATGCGGGCGGCGGCGAGGCGCAGCACGTTGAAGCTGCCGATCAGGTTGAGGCGCACGATCTCCGTGTAGGTCTCCAGCGAGCCCGGATTCCCCTCTTTGTCCAGCACGCGCACCGGTCCGCCGCGCCCGGCGCAGTGGACGACGGCGCGCAACGGCCCGAAGGCGTCGGCGGCGTCGAGGGCGGCTTCCATCTGCGCGGTGTCGGTGACGTCGGCGGCGGCGAAGCGGGCGTTCGGACCCAGCCGGGCCGCCCGCTCCTCCCCGGCGGAGGCTGGCAGGTCGACGATGACGACGCGCGCGCCCTGGCCGACCAGCCGCTCCGCCGTGGCGAAGCCCAGCCCGGACGCGCCGCCGGTGACGAGGGTGGTGATGCCGTCGATTCTCATGCCTCGGGTTCCTCCCTGACTTTTTATGTTCGTTTCAGCAGGACAGCGCCGTGACGGGCGGCGCGGTCGCCGGGCCGCCGTCGCGCGTGAAGGCGCGGACGGCGCGGTGGGCGTCGTGCACCGCGTCGCCGATCCGCCCGACCTCCCGGCTGTCGCCGATGACGAGGGTCGGCAGGCCCGCCGCGCGCAGGCCGTCGGCCAGGGCGTTGTCGGGCAGCCGGCCGAGCGCCAGCAGGACGCGCCCCGCCGCCCGGTGATGCCCACGGCCCTCCGCGTCCCGCAGGACGGCGTGGCCGTCGCCGACCGAGGCAAGCTCCAGCCCCGTTTCGATGCGGATGCGCGGGTTGCCCTCCAGCCGGGCAACGAGCTGGCGGCGGTAGACGTACTGCGCCCGGCGGGCCAGCCGACGTTCCGGCGATCGGCCGACCAGCAGCACCTCCCGGCCCTGTTCCGCCGCGTGCTCGGCGCATTCGCAGCCGGTCTCCCCGGTGCCGAGGATGACGACCGGTCCGTCGGCCAACGGCGCTTGGCCAGTCAGCACGTCGTGGGCGAAGGCGACCTGCGGGTGGTCGATGCCGGGGACCGACAGCGCGCGGTTCCCCGCGCCCGTCGCGACGACCGCCAGGGCCGGGTCGAGCGCGAGCACGTCCGCGACCTCCGCCGCGGCGCCCAGGCGGACCTCAACCCCGGCCGCCGTCAGGCGCCCGACCAGATAGTCGCGGTACCAGAAGAACTTGTCCTTGCCGGGTGGGGTCGCCGAGGCGACGAGGCCCAGGCCGAGTTCGCCCGCCCGCTCGAACAGCGTGACGCGGAAGCCGGCGTCGTGCAGAAGCAGCGCCGCGACCATGCCGCCGGGACCGCCGCCGACCACCGCCGCCCTGCGCCCGTCGCCGGACCGCAGCAGCGGCGGTTCGGTCTCCCGCCCGGCGCGGGGATTCTCCGCGCAGCCCAGCGGCTTGTGGGCCAAAAGCTGGTCCACGCACCAGTTGCAGGAGGTGCAGGGGCGGATGGCCGCCACGTCGCCCCGCCGGGCCTTGTCCGGCCATTGCGGGTCGGCCAGCAGGGCGCGGCCGAGCGCCACGAAGTCAGCCGAGCCGTCCGCCAGGGCCGCCTCGGCGACCTCCGGCCGGCGGATGACGCCGACGGTCAGCACCGGCGCTCCGGCGGCGTCCCGCAACCGGCGGGCCAGCGGGATGCGCCAGCCCTCCGGCGCCGAAACCGGGTCGACGTTGCGGTCCAGCCGCTCCGCCGTGCCGGTGGAGACGTGCAGCGCGTCCGCACCCGCCGCGACCAGACGCGGGGCCATCGCCACCGCCTCGTCCAGCGTGGTGCCGCCCTCGACGAACTCCTCGGCGGACAGGCGGAAGAGCACCGGGTGGTTGCCGGCCCCGCGCCGCACCGCCGACACCACGGCCAGCGGGAAGCGCAGGCGGTTGTCCAGCGACCCACCATAGGCGTCGGTGCGCCGGTTGGCGGCCCCGGACAGGAAACCGCCGATCAGGTAGCCGTGCGCGCCGTGGATTTCGACCGCGTCGTAGCCGGCGGCGATGGCGCGCGCGGCGGCCGCCTCGAATTTCCGGATCAGCGCCTCGATCTCCGGCACGGTGATCGCGCGCGGCTCCTCCCGGTACACCCGGCAGGCGATGGGGGACGCGGCGATGGGCTGCACTCCGCCGGTGAAGCGCCGCAACGTCTGCCGCCCGGCGTGGAACAGCTGAAGGCAGGAGCGCGCGCCTTGCGCGGCGATGGCCGTGGTCAGGCGGCGGTGGCTGTCGATCAGCGCGTCGTCGTCGATGGCGAGCTGCGGCGCCCCGCCGAGCCCGAGCGGGCGGTCGACGCAGGCATATTCCACGATCACCATCCCCACCCCGCCGGCCGCGCGGGCGGCGTAGTAGGCGAGCATCGCGTCCGACACCGAGCCGTCCGGCGCGGCCAGATTGGATTCCATCGGCGCCATCACCAGTCGGTTGCGCAGATCCAATCCGCGCAGCCGGCCGGGGGAGAAAAGGGTGGGGAAGGGCGTGGTCATGCGCGCCTCACGCCCGCGCCGGGGACAGGGCATCGGCGGCGTTCAGGCGTTCGTCGGCCATGTCGCGCAGCACGTTCTTCTTCACCTTCGCGCCGTTCGGCCCATCGGTGACCGGCATGGCGTCCAGCGCGAAGACCCGCACCGGGACCTTGTAGACGGCAAGCCGCGCCCGGCAGGCGGCGAGCATCGCCGGCTCGTCCAGCGTGCGCCCGTCCTCCAGGACGACGAAGGCCACCGGGCGCGTTCCGGCGGAACAGGAGGCGGCGACCACCTGGCAGGTGACGACGCCCGGCGTGGCGAGGATGACGTCCTCGATCTCGGTCGGGCTGACCAGATAGCCGCCGATGCGCAGCACGTCCTTCATACGCGCGATGAACAGGAAGCCGCCGTCCGGCAGCCGCAAGCCGAGGTCGCCGGTCCGCAGCCAGCCGTCGTCGGTGAAGGCGGCGGCGGTCGCGGCCGGATCGTTCAGGTAGCCGGCCATGGCGTTGGGCGCGCGCAATTCGATGGCACCGGTCGTGCCGTCGGGCAGCAGCGCGCCGCTTTCCGGGTCGCGCACCCGAACGGCGGCCTGGGCGCAGACCGGCAACCCGCCGCCCTGGGAGCGGCGCTCCAGCGGCGCGTCGGGCGGCTGGGCGGCGAACATGGCGAGCGTTTCGGTCATTCCGTAAAAGCCGCGCAGCAGCACGCCGTGCGCCTCCGCCCGGCCTGGGAGCACGCCGGTGAGTGCCGGCGTGAAGTTGGCGTGGCCGAACATGCGCAGGGCGGGGAAAGGCTTCCCTTCCGGCACCACGGCCAGGATCTTGTCCAGCATGTCGTCGGTGCCCAGCATGTGGGTGACGCCATGGTCAATGAGCAGGCGTGCGGCCTCCTCCGGAACGAAGCTTTCCATCAGGACGATGGGCCGCTGCGCCCGCAGGGTGGTGAGGGCGAGCGTGTAGCCGAAGGCCCCGCACATCGGGATTCCCAACAGCAGCGAGGTGCCCGGCTCCAACAGGCCGACCGCGGCTGCGGCGTCGCCGACGTGGCGGCAGTTCCGCTCCTGCGTGTGCAGGACCAGCTTCGGCGCGCTGGTGGTGCCGGAGGTGGACAGGATCAGGCAGACGTCGCCGGGTTGGCCGTCGGCGGCGGAGCCGTCGGTTCCATTCTCGGCCAGCAGCGCGTCGAGGCTTGCCTGCGCGATGCCATCCAAGACCGGGGCCAGCACAGGAGCGTCAGGGCCACAGGTGACGACGAGGGACAGGGACGACCGCTGCTCCGGCGGCACGGCGCGCAGCACCTCCACGCACAGGCCGTCGCGATGGCCGGGGGCGAGCACCACGGCGCGGCAACCGGTCCGGGCGAGCAGGCTGCCGACTTCGTGGCTGCCGAAACGCACGTTCAGCGGCACCACCGCCACGCCGAGGCGCGAGCAGGCCATGGCGACGGTGAGCCATTCCGGCACGTTGGTCAGCCACAGCGCCAGCCGGTCGCCGCGCGACAGGCCGCGCTGTTTGAGCGCGGCGGCGAGGCGGGCGGAGCCGCGCCGCAGGGCGCCGTAGGTGACGGTGCGGCCCGGGGTGACCACGGCCGGCGCCTCGTCGGGCGCGCCTTCCAGCATCTCGAAAAGCCGGGACGAGGACGGCATGCCGGTTTCCTCCCTTGAATGTCGTTTTTTGGATTTTTTGGATTCTTGGTGCGGCCGATCGTTGGGCCTGCGGAAAATAAAGTCACACGTGAATGTTTTCGCTGTCAACACGTTTGATGGTGTATGCTAAATTATCCGTCGCACGGAGCAGATGGCCGCCGGCACAGGCCGGCCGTCCCCACCGGAGAGAGGATGGAGCAGTCCCCCATGGCCCCGCCAAACACGAGCAACGCCGCCGATCTCCGGGACCAGGCAACCCGACGGGAGGCGCGCCGGCCGCAGCAGGAGCGCAGCAGCTCCACCCGCAAGAAGCTGGTGCGGGCGACCATCGACCTGCTGGTCGAGCGGGGCTACGCCAGCGTCACCACGCCCGACATCGCCGACCGCGCCGGTGTGTCGCGCGGCGCGCTTCAGTATCATTTCGCGTCAAAGGACGAGATTTTCTTTGCCGCCATCGAGGAGATCACCCGCTGGATGGACGAGGAGATGAACCTCGGCCTGTTCACCGGCCTTCCGGTGGTCGAGCGGGTCGACCGCGTCGTCAGCCAGTACTGGAGCGTGTTCGGCAACAACGATTACATCGCAGCGCTGGAAATCCGCCTTTACGAACGCTTCAACGAAGGGCTGCACGACAACATCCGGACCAAGCTGGGCAAGGTCACCGAGACGCGCGATCTGGAGTGGGTGCGCCTGTTCGCCGACTCGCCCATGGACACCGCGACCGTCGTCCGCTTGCGGCGCATGGTGCTGGACACCTTGCGCGGCTTCGCCCTCCGGCGGATGCAGGAGGGGCCGGACATCGACATGGCGCCGCACCTCGCGCTGTTGAAGAGCTTCGTCGCCGGTGTGCTGCTGCACGGGTCCGATCTGGCCGGCCTGGAGCGGCCCAAGGGAAACGGCAAAAATCATCACGTGTGATTTTTTCTGGTTGCGGCTCCGCGTGTCTCGCCTATAATCAGCGTAGCAAACAAAAACGGTGGCGCCAGACCGGGCGCCGCCCGGCCACCTTCGCCAAAACGTGGAGGCGTGCCGGAGGGAGGGTGCGATGAGCGAAACGCCGACGGGTCCGCTGGTCGGGCTGCGGGTCATCGAAGTCGCCGGAATCGGGCCGGGTCCCTTCTGCGCCATGATGCTGTCGGACATGGGCGCCGAGGTCATCCGCATCGACCGGGAGGCCGTGCCCGACGCCGGCATCGACATTCCGCCCGCCTGCAATGTCACCAACCGCGGCCGGCGGTCGGTGGTGCTCGACCTCAAAAGCCGGGGTGGGGTCGAGGCGTTCAAGCGGCTGGCGGCCCAGGCCGATGCGCTGATCGAAGGGTTCCGACCGGGCGTGATGGAACGGCTCGGCCTCGGGCCGGACGCGCTGCTGGCGGTCAACCCGCGGCTGGTCTATGGCCGGGTCACGGGGTGGGGGCAGGACGGGCCGCTGGCGAAGGCCGCCGGGCATGACCTCAACTACATCGCCCTGACCGGCCTGCTGCACGCCATCGGCCCGGCCGACCGGCCGGTGCCGCCACTGAATCTCGTCGGCGACTATGGCGGCGGCGCCCTGTATCTGGCCTTCGGCATCGTCTGCGCCTTGCTGGAGCGCGAGCGGTCCGGGAAGGGGCAGGTGGTGGACGCGGCGATGGTGGATGGCGCGGCCTCGCTGGGCGCTGCGCTGTTCGGGCTGCTGCGGGCCGGCTTGTGGCGCGACCGGCGGGAAAGCAACCTGCTGGACGGTGGAGCGCCGTGGTACGGCGTCTATGAGGCCAAGGACGGCAAACACGTCGCCATCGGGCCGCTGGAGCCGCGCTTTTACGACACGCTGCTGAAACTCCTCGGCCTGGAGGACGCCGCGCTGCGCGACCGGAGCGAGGCGAACTGGGGCCGCCTGCGGACCGCCTTCGCGGATGCCTTCCGGACGCGGACGCGCGACGAGTGGTGCGCTCTGCTGGAGGGAACGGACGTCTGCTTCGCCCCCGTCCTGTCCCTGGCGGAGGCGCCGCAGCACCCGCACGCAACGGCGCGGGGGGCCTTCGTCGAGGTGGACGGGGTGGTCCAGCCGGCGCCCGCGCCGCGCTTCAGCCGGACGAAGCCCGCCGTCCAGGGGCCGCCCCCCGCACCGGGAGAGCACACGCGCGCGGTTCTGGCGGACTGGGGCTTCTCAACGGACGAGATCGACCGCCTGTCGCCCGGACGCTGAGCGGGGAGACGCCATACGGTCTGATTGTTTTTGTTGGTCCGGCTTTGGGCCGAATGGGCTCGTCATCGCTGGTGTGGCAAGCGAGTTGGGCACGAAAAAAGTCAGAAAAGAATGGTTCTGGTTACTGAGGGAGAGGGAGGATATGCACGCTTTGCAAACACAGGACGTCTCGTTGACGGAGATCGGCGCGGCGGACATTGGTCCCCGCCGGTACCGCAGCAACCGGGGGGCGCCATGACGACCACCGTCTACGCGGGCAAGCAGGCCTCCATCCTGCCGTCCGCCGATCCGGCGTGGCTCGCCAAGCGGCAGGAACCGATCCTGGAGCCCGACCTGCCGATCATCGACCCGCACCATCACCTGTGGGATCTCCCGCGCCAGCCGCGCTACCTCGCGGAGGAACTGCTGCGGGACGCCACCGCCGGCCACAATGTCCGCGGCACGATCTTCACCGACTGCACCGAAGCCTACCGCACCGACGGGCCGGAAAACATGCGCCCGGTCGGCGAAACCGAATTCGTCGCCGCCATCGCCGAGGCGAGCAGGGGCGGCGCCTACGGTCCGGTCGCGCTGTGCGCGGGCATCGTCTCCTACGCCGACCTGCGCGAGGGGGATGGCGTCGCCGCCGTGCTGGAAGCGCACATCGAGGCGGGGCGCGGCCATTTCCGGGGCATCCGGCAATCCACCGCCTGGGACCCCCACCCCGAGATCCGCACCACCATGCGCACCCCGCCGCAGGGGCTGCTGCTCGACCCGCAGTTCCGCAGGGGTTTCGCGCGTCTGGCGCCGCTGGGGCTGACCTTCGATTCCTGGGTTTACCATCACCAGCTATCGGACGTCGCGGACCTCGCGCGTTCCTTCCCGGACACCACGATCATCCTCGACCACGTCGGCGGCCCGATCGGTGTCGGTCCCTACGCCGACAATCGCGCCGAGGTCTTCGAGGTCTGGAAGGCCGGCATTCTGGAGGTGGCGCGCTGCCCCAACGTGCATGTCAAGATCGGCGGTTTGGCGATGCGGCTGAGCGGCTTCGGCTTCCACGAGTGGCCCGAACCGCCCTCGTCCGAACAGCTCGCCGGGGCGTGGCGCCCCTATGTCGAAACCTGCATCGACGCGTTCGGGCCGCAGCGCGCGATGTTCGAAAGCAATTTCCCTGTGGACCAGCTGTCGTGCAGCTACGCCGTCCTGTGGAACGGCTTCAAGCGGCTGGCCGCCGGCCACAGCGCCGACGAGAAGGCGGACCTGTTCGCCGGGACCGCGGCGCGGGTCTACGGGCTTGCGGAGGTGCTTGCCTGACGGGCGGGACCCGCGAACGACCAACAAAAATCGGGCAAGCAAAAATCGGGAGGAAGAGATGTCGTTTTCGAAGGGGCTGTTGGGGACCGCGTCGTTCCTGGCCGCGCTGGCGGCGGCCACGGCGGCGGGCGCACAGACGATGAAGCCCGAGGTGAAAATCGGGGTCCTGACCGACATGAGCAGCGTGTTCTCCGACGCGGTCGGCGCCGGGTCGGTGCTTGCCGCAGAGATGGCGGTGGAGGACTTCATCGCGGCCGAGAAGCCCGGCTTCAAGATCAAGGTCGTTTCGGCCGACCACACCAGCAAGGCCGACGTGGCCTCCAGCATCGCGCGCCGCTGGTTCGACGAGGATGGGGTGGACGTCCTCACCGACGTGGCCGGCGCCTCGGTGACGCTGGCCGTGTCGAACATCGGCGCGGAGAAGAACAAGCTCGTGCTCGCCACCGCCTCCGGGCAGAACAGCCTGTCGAGCGAGGATTGCAAGCCGACCCTGCTGCACTGGACCTACAACACCCGCGCCGTCGCGGCGACGACCGCCAAGGCCGTGACCGAGGCCGGTGCCAAGAGCTGGTACTTCGTGACCGCCGACTACGCCGGCGGCCGCTCGCTGGAGGAGGACGCCACCATTGGCGTGAAGGCGGCCGGCGGCAAGGTGCTCGGCTCGTCCAAGCACCCGTTCAACAACCAGGACTTTTCCTCGCAGATCCTGACGGCGCAAGGGTCGGGCGCGCGGGCCATCGGCTTCGGCAGCGCCGGTCCCGACGCCATCAACGCCGTGAAGCAGTCCAACGAATACGGCCTCGCCGGCAAGGTCGCGCTGGTGCCGCTGATGCCCATGGTCACAGACATCAACTCGCTGGGCCTGGAGATGACCAAGGGGATGTATGTGACCGAGCCCTTCTACTGGGACCTGAACGACCAGACGCGCGCCTGGTCGCAGCGCTTCTTCAAGGCGCGCAACAAGATGCCGACCATGGTGCAGGCCGGGCTCTATTCCGCCGTCACCCACTATTTGAAGGCGGTCAAAACGGCGAAGACGGCGGACACCGACGCGGTCCTGGCGGCGATGCGCAGCACGCCGGTCAACGACATGTTCACGAAGAACGCCCACATCCGCGCCGACAACATCGTGCTGCGGGACATGTATCTGTTCCAGGTGAAGGCCCCGTCCGAGTCCAAGTATCCGTGGGACTATTACAAGTTCGTGCGGACCGTCCCCGGCGACGAGGCGTTCGCGCCGTTGTCGGAAAGCAAGTGCCCCCTGGTCAAGCAGGAAGGCGTGAAGCAGGAGGCGGCCAAGAAGTAGGCCGCCGTCATCCCTCGCCCGCCTCCGGCGGGAGAGGGAGGGGCCCATGCGCAGCATGGGAGGGTGAGGGCAAGGTTTTGCCGAGAGTCCAGAAAAAGTGGACTGAGGATTCTCGCAAAAACCTTGCCCTCACCCTCCCGCTTCGCGGGTCCCTCCCTCTCCCAGCGGGGCTGGGAGAGGGCAAAACGCGGTCAAAAGGCCCTATCAGAGATGGGGCAGGGCGGGGGCGAGCGCGCGGCTGACCTCGGCCAGTTCGGCGGCCAGCCGTTCGGCGCGGGTCGGGTCGTACTGGTTGATGAACATGGTCGCGGTGCAGGCCATCAGCGGGCCGCCATGCTCGTTGAGGATGGGCACGGCGACCGAGGCGGTGCCCAGCGCGTAGTTCCCGTTGTCCAGCGCCCAGCCGCGCCCGGCCGCATCCTCGACCTCCGCCAGGAAGGCGTCGAAGGACAGGGGATGGTCCCAGCGGATGGACGCGAACTGCGCCTTCAGCGCGCCGCGCGACAGCCCGGCATGCGCCGCCATCAGGCGGCCGGCGGCGCCGATCAGCAGGGGAAGCCTCTGCCCGACGCTCATCTTGATGCGCATGTTGCCGGCGCCCAGGGCTTCGAGCACGAGCATCATGCGGTCCACGGAGATGCGGCGCCACAGGGTGACGGTGACGTTGTGCTCCCGCGCGATGCGCTCCATGATCGGGCGGACCACGTTGACGTCGCTGGCGACCGTGGCGGCGCCGCGGGCCAGTTCCATCACGCCGAGGCCGATGGAGTAGACCTTCCCCACCGGGTCGAAGCGCACGTAGTCCTCCTGCGCCAGCGTGCGCAGGATGTTGAAACAGGTGCTGGTGTTCATGTCCAGCTCCTGCACGATGTGGGTCAGGCTGACCGGAGCCGGGGCACGGCTCAGGAACTTCAAAATCCGGATGCCGTTCAGGACGGCCCCGACCGACTTGCCGGCGTCCGGCCCCTGGCTCGGCACAGCCTCGCCCTCGGCCGGGACGGGCAGGGGCGGCGCCGCGCGCCGGCTGGGTGGACGGCCGCGCTTGCGCTTGGCGGTTTCGGGGCTTGCCTTGGCTTCCGCTTTGTTCGCCGACACTCCAGGCTCCTTTCCCTGTCCGTCCCCATCCTGCGCCAGTTCATCCTGCGCCAACTGGGCACGTCCCCTCAACCCGTCCGTGGCCTATTTTCTATTTTTTCAGAAAGAATTTCTCCATAGAGAAAAAAGCCGTTGCGCACCCCTCGGGGGCGGGGTAGGGTATTGTTGAGATCACGAACAATCGGCGCTGCCGCCGTTGCCGGTGATGTCTCCATGCGAAGCATTGAGAGGCCGTCCGACAATGCTCACCTACCCCCATTTCACGCCTCATTTTCCAAAGGACCGGTGGACTCTGCCCGCCGTTTTGGAACATCAGGCGGCTGTTCGGCCGGACCGGCCCTGTTTGTCCTGGACCGACGCCGGACCGGCGCATTCCTTTTCGGACGTCAACGGCATCGCCAACCGTCTGGCGCGTGGCTTCGCCAAGCGTGGCGTGGGCAAGGGCGACTTCGTTGTCCTGTTCCTGCCGAATGGACTGGGGTACGTGTTCGCCTGGTACGGCCTCAGCAAGCTGGGCGCCGTGGAGGTGACCGTCGGCGATTCCTATAAGGGCGACTTCCTGCGCCATCAGATCTCGCTGAGCAAGGCGAAGATCGTCGTCACCACCGCCGAACTGGCGCCGCGTCTGGCGGAAATCGAAGACTCGCTGACGCATGTCGAGCATTGCATCCTGCTGGACGGCGACGACGCCGGCTTCCGGCGCATCACGGTCAGCCGCTTTGCCGACCTGTATGACGAGGACGCGAGCAACCTCGGCACGCCGCTGACACCGCGTGACCTTGCGGCGGTGCTGTTCACGTCGGGCACGACGGGGCTGTCGAAGGGCGTGCTGATGTCCCATTCGCAGTTCTATTTCTTCGCCGAGGAGGACGTGCAGCTTGTCGGGCTGACGGAGGACGACGTCTACATGACGGGCTTCCCGCTGTTCCACGGCAACGCCCAGTTCCTGACCGTGTACCCCTGCCTGATCGCCGGGGCGCACTGCGTCCTCTACCCGCGCTTCAGCGCGTCGGACTTCATCGGCCGGGCGCGGCGGTCGGGGGCGACGGTGTGCAACCTGCTCGGCTCCACCATGGCCTTCATCCTGGCGCAGCCGCCGCAGCCCGACGACCGCGACCACCGGCTGTCGCGCATCTACGCCGCCCCGCTGTCGCCCGACCTCGCCGGCACCTTCACCGAGCGTTTCGGCGTGTCGGAGTTCGTCGACGGCTTCGGGCAGACGGAGATCTCCAACGTCTTCCAGACCCCGCGCGGCGCCAAGCGCCCGCCCGGCGCCTCGGGCGTGCTGATGGACCAGTGGTTCGAGGTCCGCCTCGCCGATCCCGAAACCGACGAGGAGGTGCCGGAGGGCGAGGTCGGCGAGCTGCTGGTCCGCCACAAGGCGCCGAACATCATGTGCGAGGGCTACCTCGGCATGCCGGAAAAGACGGTGGAGACGTGGCGGAACCTGTGGTTCCACACGGGCGACGCCATGCGCCGCGACGCGGAGGGCTGGTACTACTTCGTGGACCGGGTCAAGGACGCGCTGCGGCGGCGCGGCGAGAACATCTCCTCCTTCGAGGTGGAGTCGGTGGTCCGCACCCACCCGGCCGTGGCCGAATGCGCGGTGGTCGGCGTCAAGGCCGACGAGGAGGGCGGCGAGAACGAGGTGATGGCCTGCGTCGTCCTCAATCCCGGCGCGACCCTGTCCTTCGAGGACCTCGTGCGCTGGTGCGACGCGCGGATGCCCGCCTTCATGGTGCCGCGCTTCATCGAGGTGGTGGACGAACTGCCGCGCACGCCGTCGCAGAAGATCCGCAAGAAGGACCTGCGCGACCGCGGCGTGACCGCCGCCACCTGGGATCGCGTCCGCTCCGGCTGCGCGCTGGCGGGCGGGCGCAAGCGGGCCTGAAACCGCTTTTATTCAAAAAAAGCCGACGAGAATGGGAGGAAGGCATGCTCATGAGAGGACACCTGTGCCTGTGCGCCGGCGCGCTGGCCGCCTACGCCGGGCTGACGCCCCCGGTCCGGGCCGCGGAGCCCCTGAAGATCGCCGACTATCTCCCGCCGACCCACTACTTGGTCGAGGTCGGCCTGAAGCCGTGGATGGAGGAGGTCACCAAGGCCACCAACGGCGCCCTGACCTTCCAGCATTTCCCCTCCCAGCAGCTCGGCAAGGGGTCGGAGATCCTGCGCGTCACCCAGACGAACGTGGCGCAGATCGGCGTGCTCGGCGTGTCCTTCGCCGCCGACAAGATGGAGCTGTCCAACGTCGCCCAGCTGCCCGGCATGTTCCAGAGCGGCTGCGAGGGCCTGCGCGCCTACATGAGCGGGGTGAAGGCGGGCACCATCGCCACCTACGACTTCGCCAAGAACGGCGTGCACCTGCTGTACCCGGTCGTGCTGCCGCCGTTCCAGCTGGAGACCAAGGCGAAGGAGGTCACGGGGCCGGACGACCTGCGCGGCCTGAAGATCGCCGTGGCGACGCGGGCGGGCGAGCTGATGATGAACAAGCTCGGCGCGGTGCCCATGCGCATCTCCTCCGGGCCGGAGACCTACGAGCTGCTGTCGCGCGGCACCATCGACGGCTACGCCTTCGCGCTGGAAAGCGCCGTGACCTACGACCTCGTTCCCATGACCAGCTATTCGACCAACAACGGCAGCTTCGGCGGGCAGGTGGTCGTCACGGTGATGAACGACCAGACCTGGAAAAAGCTGGACCAGCCGGCCAGGGACGCCATCACGAAGGCGTCGGACGCCGCCGCCCGGCGCGTGTGCGAGCGGGTCGACCAGGGCGTCGCCAACGCCCGCGAGAAGATGGCGGCGGCCGGCACCAAGATGGTGGAGCTGTCCCCGCAGGCGGTCGCCGGGTTCAACGCCGTCTCCGCCTCCCTCGCCGACGAGTGGGCCAAGGAGCTGGACCAGCGCGGCCGGCCCGCCAGCAAGGTGCTGAAGGAGTTCCGCGATGCCCTCGGAGCACGCTGAGCACGGGATCCCCGTGCCTCCGCCGGCCAGCGGCACGGTCGGCCGGCTGCTCGCCCGGATCGAGCACGCCACCGACACCGCCGCCGCCGCCGTCATGTTCGCCACCATGGCGATCGTGGCGCTGGACGTGGTCATGCGCTACGTGCTGCTCAGCCCGTTCGCCTGGGCGCCCGACCTGCTGACGCTCTACCTGATCCCGGGCATGTTCTTCCTGGGGCTGCCCGGATCCTACGCCAACGGCGCGCACATCGCGGTCGACATCCTGGTGCCGAAGCTGCCGCCGGCGATGCGCCTGCGCGTCCTTCTTCTGGGCCGCGTGATCACGCTGCTGCTGTTCGCGATCCTGGCGGTCTTCGGCACCGACCGGCTGATCGACGCGATCGGCGAGGGCGAGGTGGTGCCGAGCGTCACGCTGAACTGGCTGGTCTGGCCGTCGGCGGCGCTGGTTCCGGTCGGCTCCCTGCTGGTGATGCTGCGCGCGGCGGAGCGGCTGGTGGTCGAAGGCTGCACGCTGCTCGCCGTCACCCGCCGGCCGGGCACGGCCCTGCCCCTGTCGATGGACAAGGTGGCGAAATGATCGTACCGATTCCCCTGTTCCTGCTGTTCCTGATGCTGGCGCTGGCGGTTCCCGTCGGCTTCGCCATGGCGCTGTCGGGGACGCTGGGCCTCTACCTGATGGGCGGCTGGGAGACCGTGCGCGGCGTCCTGACCACCACCCCGCTGTCCACCGTCAGCGGCTACGAGCTGATCACCATCCCGATGTTCCTGCTGATGGCGGAGTTCATCCTGGTCAGCGGCGTGGCCGATGGCCTGTTCCGCGCCGCCGCGGCCTGGATCGGCCGGGTGCGCGGCGGGCTGGGCATGGCGACGACGCTGGCCGGGGCCGGCTTCGCCGCGATCTGCGGCACCAGCACCGCCGCCGCGGCGACCCTGTCGGCCACCACCCTGCCAGCGATGATCAAGCAGGGGTACGAGCCGCGCATGGCCTCGGGCGTCGTGGCGATTTCCGGCACGCTGGCGATCCTCATCCCGCCGTCCGTCGGCTTCATCATCTACGGGCTGATCGCCGAGGTGAACATCGGCAAGCTGCTCATCGCCGGGCTGCTGCCGGCGGTGGTCGTCACCGCGACCATCCTGCTGACCATCTACGTGCTGGTCCTGCTGGACCCGACCCGCGCGCCGCCGGTGGCCGGGGTGTCCTGGGCGGAGAAGGTCCGGCTGCTGCGCCTGACGCTTCCCATCGTGCTGCTGTTCGCCTTCGTCACCGGCATGATCTACAGCGGCATCGCCACCCCGACGGAGGCGGCGGCGCTGGGCGCGGTGGGGGGCTTCGTCCTGGCGCTGACCAGCGGGCGGCTGACCGTCGCGTCCTTCCGGTCCTGCCTGGTGAAGGCGGTCTACGGCAGCGCCATGGTCATGATGATCGTCATGGGTGCGGCCGTGTTCGGCTATTTCTTCACGCTGACGCAGGATTTGGTCACCTGGGTCGGCGCGCTGCATGTGTCGCGCTGGGTCATCATCGCGGTGATCCTGATGGGATACCTGCTGCTCGGCTGCTTCATGGACCAGACGGCGATCCTGATCCTGACCGTGCCCATCGTCCTGCCGATCATCAAGTCGCTGGGCTTCGACCCGATCTGGTTCGGCGTCGTCAAGATCGTGACGGCCGAGGTCGGCCTGATCACGCCGCCGATCGGCCTGAACTGCTTCGTCGTCGCCCGCTATTCCGGCATGCCGGTGGGCGAGGTGTTCCGCGGTTCCCTCCCGCACTTCATCGCGCACCTGTTCGCGCTTGCCATCCTCGTGGCCTTTCCGGAGATCAGCCTATGGCTGCCGAGCAAGATGTAAGGGGCGAGGACGCGGTCCTCGTCGAACGGCGGGGCGGCGTCGGCGTCGTCACGCTGAACCGCCCCGCCGCGATGAACGCCATCAACATGGCCGTGCGCACCGGCCTGACCCGCGCCTGCCGCGACCTGGAGGCGGATCCGGAGGTCCGCGCCGTCCTGTTCCGGGGAGCGGGCACCCGCGCCTTCTGCGTCGGCGCCGACATCAAGGAGTTCCGCCCGGTGGACTCCCCCGTCGCGGCGCGGCGCAGCGACCCGGCTGTGGGCTACGTCGACGCCGTGGCGTCCCTGACCAAGCCGACCGTCGCGGCCATCCAGGGCTTCTGCCTGGGCGGCGGGTTCGAGATCGCGCTCGCCTGCGACATCCGCGTCGCCTCCGCCGACGCCCTGTTCGGCCTGCCGGAGATCAACCTCGGCCTCATTCCCGGCGCCGGGGGCACGCAGCGCCTGCCGCGGCTGATCGGCGTCGGCCGCGCGCTCGACCTGATGCTGACCGGGGAGCGGTTCGGCGCGGAGGAGGCGTTACGGCTTGGCGTCGTCACCCGCCTCGCACCGTCGCCGGAGGCGCTGACCGACCTGACCCTGGAACTGGCCCAGGGCATCGCCGCCAAGTCGCCGGTCGCCGCCGCTTACCTGAAGGAGGCTGTCCTGGCCGGGACCGACCTGCCGCTGAGCGACGGGATCGCCCTGGAGAAGACCCTCTTCACGCTGCTGCTGACCACCGAGGACCGGATGGAAGCGGCCGCCGCCTTCCGCGAAAAACGCCGCCCCGTCTTCAAGGGGCGCTGAACGACAGTCTGGCACGGCCGTCCAGGCGCCGGGCCGAAACGAGGTGAACCATCGATGAACGCTGACAATGTGGTCGTGGTGGGGGCCGGCATCATGGGCCGCGGCATCGCCCACGCCTTCGCGGTGCGCGGCCATCCCGTGGCGCTGTTCGACGTGAAGGCCGCCGCGCTCGACGACGCGCTGGGCGCCATCCGCAAGATCCTGGCCGACGCGGTGGCGCTCGGCAAGCTGACCGAGGACGAGGCCGCCCGGACGCTGTCCAACATCACCCCGGCGACCGATCTGGCCGCCTGCGCCGAGGGCGCGGCGCTCGTCGTGGAAACGGCGTCGGAGCGGCTGGACGTGAAGATCGAGATCATCCGGACCGTCGATCCGGTGGTGCGGCCGGACGCCATCATCGCGACCAACACCTCCGCCCTCAGCATCACCGAGATCGCGGCGGCGTCGCAGCGTCCCGGCCGGGTCGCCGGCATGCATTTCTTCAACCCCGTCCACAAGATGAAGCTGGTCGAGATCATCCGCGGCCTCGCCACGGAGGAAGCCGTGGTGGAGCGGCTGAAGGCGTGGGCGGAGGCGGTCGGCAAGACCTCCATCGTGGTGAACGAGGCGCCGGGCTTCACGACCAGCCGCATGTCGGCGCTGCTCGGCAACGAGGCGATGTACATGCTGGAATCCGGCGTCGCCACCGCCGAGGACATCGACACCGCGCTCCGTCTTGGACTCGGCCACCCGATGGGGCCGCTGGAACTCGGCGACATGACGGGATGGGACACGCGGCTGGCGGTCCTGACCTACCTGCACCAGACGCTGGGCGAGAAGTTCCGACCCTGTCCGCTGATCGTCAAGATGGTCAAGTCGGGCCGCACCGGCCGGAAGGTCGGGCGGGGCGTCTACACCTACGAGAACGGGGCGAAGGTGCCCGGTTCCGGCCTGAGGAGTGCCTGAGATGCGCACCGTCGATCTGGGCCGCTCCGGCCTGAAAAGCTCCGCCCTCGGCCTTGGGTGCATGGGCATGTCGGAATTCTACGGGCAGGGGGACGAGGCGGAATCCCAGCGCACGCTGGCCCGCGCGGTGGAGCTGGGCATCACCATGCTCGACACGTCCGACCTCTACGGGCGCGGCGAGAACGAACGGCTGATCGGCCGCTTCCTGAAGGGACGCCGGCGGGACAGCGTGCAGATCGCCACCAAGTTCGGCATCCTCCGCGATCCGGACGGGCCGGAGGGCAGCACGCACGACCGTGATCTCGACAATTCGCCGGAGCACATGCGCCGCTCCTGCGAGGCCTCGCTGACGCGGCTCGGCACCGATGTCATCGACCTTTACTACGTGCACCGCCACGATCCCGCGCGGCCCATCGAGGAGGTGGTCGGCGCGCTGGCCGATCTGGTGCGCGAGGGGAAAATCCGCGCCATCGGCCTGTCGGAGGTGCCGCCGGACATCCTGCGGCGCGCCCAGGCCGTCCATCCCATCGCCGCGCTCCAGTCCGAATATTCGCTGTTCACGCGCGACGTGGAGCGCGAGGTGCTGCCGACCTGCCGCGAACTGGGCGTCGCCTTCCTGCCCTACAGCCCGCTCGGCCGGGGCATCCTGACCGGCCGGATCACCAGCACGGCCGACCTCAGCCCCAACGACCTGCGGCTGGCCTCGCCGCGCTTTTCCGGCGACAGCCTCGCCCGCAATCTGGCGCTGCTCGACCGGGTCCGGTCGGTGGCGGCGGCGCACGGCGCGACGCTCGGCCAGATCGCGCTGGCGTGGCTGCTGAACCAGGGCGACGACATCCTGCCGATCCCCGGCACCAAGCGGGTCAAGTATCTGGAGGAAAACGCCGGTTCCGTTGCCATCCGCCTGAGCCCGGACGAGCTGGCCCATCTCGACCACGCCATCGCGCCGGATGAGGTCGCGGGATCGCGCCATTGGGTTCCGGCCACACCCGCGAACGCGCGGGGCTGACATGACGATCCGCGACCGCACCGCCATCGTCGGGGTGGGGGCGACGCCCTACTACAAGCGCGGACGCTCCGCCCCGCAGACGCTCGACGAGCTGGTCGGCAAGGCGATCATCGCCGCCGCCGCCGACGCCGGGCTGGACGTCGCCGCCATCGACGGCTTCGCCTATTTCGCCGGCGGCTTCGACACCGGCGCCCTGGTCGAGACGCTGGGCATCCCGGAGGTCCGCTACACCGCGACCCTGACCGGCAGCGGCGGCGGATCGGCGGGCGCCGTGGGGCTGGCCGCGTCGGCCATCGTGTCCGGCATGGCCGAGGTGGTGGTCTGCGTCGGCGGCGTGCAGCAGAGCACGCTGCGCTACGGCGCCATGCCCACCAGCTACGCCCCCTCGCCGGAAAGCGCCTTTTACCAGTCCGCGGGGCTGGTGGGGCCGGGGCACATGTTCGCCCTGCTGGCGCGGCGGCACATGCACCTGTACGGCACCAAGCGCGAGCATTTCGCGGAGGTGGCCTTGTCCACCCGCGCCAACGCGGTGACCCATCCGGCGGCGCTGATCCGCAAGCCGCTGACGCTGGACGAGTACATGGCGGCGCCGCTGATCGCCGACCCGCACTGCCTTTACGACTTCTGCCTGGAATCGGACGGCGCGGTGGCGGTGATCCTGACCAGCGCCGAGCGGGCGCGGGATTTGAGGCGCAAGCCCGTCTACGTCCACGCCTCCGCCCATGGCGGGGCGGGGGACTGGGGGCGGTCGATCTACTGGATGAACATGCCGGACGAGACCTTCGCCTCCTCCGGCCACGCGGCGGTCGCCAAGCGGCTCTACGCCGCGTCCGACGTGGGGCCGGCGGGCATCTACGTGGCCCAGATTTACGACCACTTCACCTCGCAGGTCATCATGCAGCTTGAGGACTACGGCTTCTGCGGCAAGGGGGAGGGCGGGCCGTTCGTCGCCGGCGGCGCCATCCGCTTCGACGGCGGGTCGATCCCGGTCAACACCGACGGCGGCCAGCTGTCCGGCGGCTACATCTGGGGCATGAGCCACGTCCGGGAGGCCGTGGAGCAACTGCGCGGCTGCGCCGCGAACCAGGTGCGGGACGCCGAATTCGCGCTGGTGACCGGCGGGCCGTCGAACATCCCGGTCAGCGGCCTGATCCTGCGGAGATGACGATGGAAGAAGCGACGAAGGAAGAAACGACAATGGACCGGCGCATTGCCAGACGACCGCCGGAATCCCTGTTCCAGCTGGTCACCGATGCCTGGACGAAACCCTATTGGGACGCCGCCGCCGAAGGGCGGCTCGCCATCCCGCGCTGCGCCGGCTGCGGCACCTTCCGCATGCCGCCGACCCCCTTCTGCCCGCGCTGCCGCTCGCAGGCGCTGGACTGGGTGGCGGTGTCCGGCCGGGGGACGCTCTACTCCTACTCGGTGGTCGAGCGGGCCATCGTGCCGGACATGGAGCAGGCCGTGCCCTACGTGACCGCGGTGGTCGAACTGGCCGACGCGGGGGGCGTGCGGCTGATCACCAACATCGTCGACGCCCGGATCGGCGACCTGACGGTCGGGGCCCCCGTCCGTGCGGTGTTCGACCGGCGTGCGGACGGGGTCGCCGTTCCGCGATTTGTTCTGGACGCGCACGGCGAAGGGCCGGCCGGCTGACCTCGACGGACGAGACACCGTCGACGGCTCCATCCGGCGATGTCAGCTCGCCGCGAACGGCACCTTCAGGCGCTCGGCGGCGCGGGCGATGTGGTGGCGCATGGCGACCGCCGCGACGTCGCCGTCGTGACGCTCCAGCGCGCGGATGACGGCCTCGTGCTCCTGCACCGGTTCCATCAGGCGCTCGCGGTCGCCCAGCGGCAGGCGCTGCGATTCCAGGATCACCGGCTTGTAAAGCTGGATGATTTCCCGCACCGCGCGGTTCCCGGCGAGTTCGATGATCGCGATGTGCAGGTCGAAGTCGCGCTCCGTCGCCGCCGGCAGATCGCCGGAGGTGAGCGCATCGAGCATGGCGGCGTTGATCGCGCGCAGCCGCGCCACGTCCTCCGCCGCCGCGTGCCGGGCCGACAGGCGCACGGTGAAGCCCTCCAGCGCGTAGCGGAGCTGGTAGACCTCGGCCTCCGAATAGCGGTCGCTGAAGCGCCAATGCTCGGCTGCGGGCAGGCGCTGTTCCGCAGGGGCGCGGACGAAGGCCCCCCGGCTCGGCTCCACCCGGATCGCGCCCAGGCTTTCCAGCTGGAGGACGGCTTCGCGCAGCGAGGCACGGCTGACGCCGAAGCGCTCCGCCAATTCGCGTTGCGGCGGCAGGCGGCTGCCCGGCTCCAGTTCGCCGTCGGCGATCATGCGCTGGAGGCGCTGCACCACCTGCTGCGTGATCGGGCGCCATTTCTGGTCCATGCGCGCCTTTCCTCCTCCCTTTGGCCGGATTGACGATTGTTCGCGCAGCAAACTATTGTGCGGAAGCGGTCCGACCGGTCAGACCAAGAATCATACGCGAGACGCCGCCGGCGGGCCACCAATTCGGGGAGGAGACGAGGCATGTCCAGGAGCGTGGTTGGACAGAGTGTCGGGCTCGCCGTCCTGCTGGCCGGGACCGCCCTGTCGGGCGGGGCGCTGGCGCAGGGCGGCGAGCCGATCCGCGTCGGCGCCATCATCGCGCAGTCGCCGCCGGGTTCGGTGGTGCAGGGCACCCAGGTCAAGGACGGGCTGGAGATCGCCCGCGACATGATCAACAAGCAGGGCGGCGTGCTCGGCCGGCCGGTCGAGATCCTCTACGAGGACGGCCAGGGCGTGCCCGAGAAGGGGCGCGCCGCGGCGGAGAAGCTGATCACCCGCGACAAGGTCGTGGCGCTGACCGGCGAGCACCAGAGCTCCAACGTGCTGGCGGAAATCGAGGTGGCCAAGCGCTACAACGTCCCCTACGTCAACACCAACGGCTGGTCGGACGACATCCGCAAGAAGGGCTACAAGCAGGTCTTCAATCCCAACAACTACAACACGCGCGTGGCCTCCGCGATGGCCGAGGTGATCGCGCAGATGGGCGTGAAGTCCGTCGTCACCTTCGCCGAGAACACCGACTACGGCCTGGGGCAGGCGCAGGCGCTGGCGCAGTTCGTCAAGGAGAAGGCGCCCAACGTCAGCTACCGCTACGAGCGGATGGACCGCGCCTCGAAGGACTACACCCCGGCCATCCTGGCGCTGAAGGGCAACCCGCCGGACATGGTGATCAACGCCATGCTGCCGCCCGGCGCCTACATCATGATGAACCAGCTCTATGAACAGGGCGTGGCGCCGACGGCGAAGACGTGGTTCTACGACGGTGCCGGCATCGTCGATTACCCGGACTTCTGGGACAACGTGACCGAAGCTGGCAAGGACATGATCGTGTTCGGCCTCTACCACCCCAGCATGCCGATCCCCGATCTCGGCAAGCAGGTGGGCGAGGAATACAGGAAGCGCACGAAGAACGAGCCGAACCGCCTGATCTTCCAGGCCGCGGACTCGCTGTTCGTGATCGCCGACGCCATCAAGCGCGCCAACTCCACAGAGCCGGACGCGGTGATCGCCGCCATGCAGAAGACCAACTTCACCGGGACGCGGGGCACCATCACCTACTCCGACAAGCCGGGCTACACGTTCCAGCAATGGGTGGACATCCCCTACGTCACCTTCCAGGTGACCGAGGTGAAGCAGCCGCTGGACAAGACCCCGCTGGTCCAGGCGCCGGGAATGCCCTTCGACATGAGCAAGCTGGCCAAGCCGGCGAAGTGAAAGCCCTCTCCCGGAGCGGGTTTTGGAGGTCGGCATGATCTTCGACGACAATCTCGCCTCCCGGCTGGAGGCCATGGCGGCGCTGCACGGGCTGCCGGACCGCGAGCGTGCGGAATTCTGGGCGGAGCGGCTGCGCATGAACCGCGCGGAGGTGGAACGCTTCGCCGCCGCGCCCGCCGTGGACGATGCCCCGCATCTGAGCCCGGACCGTCCCCCGCTGGCTTTCCCGGACGCCGCGGCACCGTCACCGGCGACGGGCGTGGCGGAGGTTGCCCGCCGCGTCATGGCCGGGGAGTTGGATCCGCGGGCGCGGCTCGACGCGCGGCTTGACCGCATCCGGCGGGGGGCGGCGCTGAACGCCTTCATCACGGTGGACGAGGCCGGGGCGCGCGCCCAGGCCGACGCCGTGGCGGCGGGGGCGCGGGCCGGGCGGCTCGCCGGGGTGACGGTGGCGGTGAAGGACTTGGTGGCGGTGCGCGGGCTGGCGACCACCGGCGGCACGCGGGCCGTCGCCCCCCGCGTCGCGGCGGAGGATGCGCCGGTGGTGGCGCGCCTCAGGGCGGAGGGGGCGGTCATCGTCGGCACCACCAACCTGCACGAACTCGCCTACGGCATCACCAGCGCCAACCCGCATTTCGGCGCGGTCGGCAACCCGCGTGGGGCCGGGCGGCTGCCCGGCGGTTCCTCCGGCGGCTCGGCGGCGGCGGTCGCGGCGGGCATGGCGGAACTCGCCATCGGCACGGACACCGCCGGGTCCATCCGCATTCCGGCGGCCTGCTGCGGTGTGGTGGGCTTCAAGCCGAGCTACGACGCGCTGCCGCGCACCAGCGTGCTTGACCTCGCCCCCTCCCTCGACCATGTCGGGCCGCTGGCAGCCAGCGTCGCGGACACCGCGCTGATGTTCGAGGTGATGGCGGGGCTGGACCCCGGCCAAGTGACCGGGCCGGTCGCCGCGCTGGCGGGCCGGCGCTTCCGGCTGGTACGGCCGGCGAACTTCTTCATGGACCTCGTGACGCCGGAGGTGGCGCGGCTGTTCGGCGCGGCGCTGAAGCGGCTGCTGGCCGCCGGCTTCACCGTGCAGGACCGCACCATCGCCGACATCGATCTCGCCCCGGCCGTGCAGTTCTTCACCATCGCCCCCGAGGCCACCCAGGGGCACGAGGCGCTGGCCCTGCGCGGGACGGAGGGGCTGGGCGAGGACGTGCGGGTGCGGCTGGAGATCGGGCGCTTCCTGCGCGCCGCCGACTACGTCAAGGCGCAGCGCCTGCGCCGGCACCTCACGCGCACCCTGCTGGCGTCGCTCGATGGGGCGGACGCGCTGGTGCTGCCGACGCTGCTGTCCACCGCGCCGCCGGCCGGTGCGGCCAGCGTGGACGTGGGCGGTACCAGCCTGCCGGTGCACACCGCGCTGACCCGCTGCACCGCCCCGTTCAACCTCGCCGGAATGCCGGCGCTGACGCTGCCCTGCGGCGAGGATGCGGACGGGCTGCCGGCATCCCTGCAGATCGTCGGGCGGCCGGGCGAGGACGTGGCGGTGCTGGGCATCGGCGCAGCGGTCGAGGCGGTTCTGGCGGGGAGGGGGTAACGGCATGCTGGCGCTCGACCTCGCGGTCAACGGGCTGATCACCGGCGTATTCTACGCGCTGATGGCCATCGGCCTGTCGCTGATCTTCGGCATCCTGCGCGTGGTGAACTTCGCGCACGGCGAGTTCTACATGGTGGGATCCTACGCCTACACGCTGGCCTGCGTGGCGTTGGGCATCAACCCGTGGCTGGCGCTGCCGGTGGCGCTGGCCGCTGGGGCGGCGCTCGGCTGGGCGACGGAGCACACGCTGATGCGACCGCTCTACGCCGGCTATTCGTCCTGGGGCAACCTGCGGGACGAGTATGCGATCATCGTCACCTTCGGGCTGTCGTTGCTGCTGATCAATCTGGTGGACAAGGTGGTTGGCCCCTACCCCATGCGCGGCCCGTCGCTGGTGGCGAGCCCGCGCATGGCGCTCGGCCCCTTCATGATGAGCGGGCAGCGGCTGACGGCGGCGGCGGTCGGGCTGGCGGTCGTCGCCGCGGTGTTCCTGCTGATCCGCTACAGCTTCTGGGGCAAGCAGATCCAGGCGGTGGCGCAGAACCGGCTGGGCGCCTCGCTGGCCGGCATCGACACGGGCAAGGTCAGCGCCCTGGTCTTCGCGGCGGCGGGCGCGCTGGCGGCGCTGGCCGGCGGGCTGCTGGCGCCGCTGATCAACGCCTCGCCGGAGGTCGGCGTGTTCACCGCCATCAAGTCCTACGTGGTGGTGGTGCTGGGCGGCATGGGCTCCATCGCCGGGGCGTTCGTCGCCGCCCTGATGCTGGGCGTGCTGGAGAGCTTCGCCGCCGTCTACATCAGCTACGACTACCGCGACACCTTCGGGCTGGCGATCCTGGTTCTGGTGCTGCTGGTCCGGCCGCAGGGCCTCTTCGGACAGCGGGGGCGCGAGGTATGATCGACAATTCGGAAACCCGCGCCAACCGGGAGTTCGCCGCGTCGCTGCTGCTCCTGGCGCTGGTGGCGCTGGCGCCGCTGGTGGTCGCCAATGAGTACTGGCTGGGCGTGCTGGTGGTGTGCATGTACTTCGCGCTGCAGGCGGCGGGGTGGAACCTGCTGGCCGGCTACACCGGGCAGATGTCGCTGGCGCCCGCCGCCTTTGCCATGATCGGCGCCTATGGCACCGGGCTGATGGCCTACCGGTACGAGCAGCCCTTTTGGGTCGGCATCCCGGTGGGGATCCTGGCGGCGGCCGTGCTGGGGTGGGTGCTGGGGCGCGTGGCGCTGAAGCTGAGCGGGCCGTACCTGGGCCTGACGACGCTGTCCTTCGCCGAGATCGCGCGGCTTGTCGTCGGCAATTCCTACGACATCACGCGCGGCGACCTGGGGCTCAGCGTGCCGGGGATCTTCGAGAGCCGGCTGGCCTACTACTACCTGTTCCTGGCGGTTCTGCTGGCGGTGCAGGTCGGCATCTTCCTGACGCTGAAGTCCAAGGCCGGGCTGTTCCTGCAGGCCATCCGCGACGACGAGATCGCGGCGGCCAGCCGCGGCGTGCCGGTGGTGCGCTGGAAGGTGGCGGCCTTCGTCGCCAGCTCCGCCATCTGCGGGCTGGCGGGGACGCTTTACGCCCATTTCGCCCAGCTCGTCAGCCCGGAGCTGGGGCTGCTCATGCAGACGGGTTTCGTCATCAGCATGACGGTGATCGGCGGCATGGGGACGCTGGTCGGTCCCATCCTCGGCGCCTTCCTGGTCTATCTGGGGTCGGAGGCGGTGCGCGACTTCGGCGGCTGGCACCTGATCGTCTTCGCGCTGCTGGTCATCATCGTGGCGCGCTTCTTCCGCGATGGGCTGTGGGGGCTGGTGCGGCTGGCGCTGACCCGGCGGCGGGCCGCGGCGCCGGCGCGCCCGGCGGTCGGCGCGCGCTGACAAGGGGAAGGCGGGCATGGCGATCCTTTCCATCCGCAAGGTGGCGAAGACCTTCGGCGGCATTGCCGCGGTCGATCACGTCTCCTTCGACGTCGAACCGGGCGAGCTGGTCGGGCTGATCGGCCCGAACGGATCCGGCAAGACGACGCTCATCAACATGCTCAGCGGCATGCTGTCGGTGGGGAGTGGCGAGATCCTGCTGGACGGGCGCTCGCTGCTGGGGCTCAGCGCCGACCGCATCGCGCAGCGCGGCGTGCTGCGCATGTTCCAGCTGACCCGCGCCTTCAACCGCATCAGCGCGCTCGACAACCTGCTGGTCGCCGGCCGGGCGCTCGGGCTGGGGGCGGAGGAGGCGAAGCGGCGGGCGCTCACCCTGCTGGAGGAGCTGCGCATCGACCATGTGATGAACCTCGACGCCGGTCAGCTGTCCGGCGGGCAGCGCAAGCTGCTGGAGTTCGGCACCTGCTTCATGGTGCCGCCGCGCGTGGCGCTGCTGGACGAGCCCTTCGCCGCCGTGCACCCGACCATGCGCGCCATCATGGCCGACTTCGTGCGGCGCCGGCACGCGGAGGGGCAGACCTTCCTGCTGGTCAGCCACGACATGCCCATCGTGGTGGAGCTGTGCCCGCGCTCCGTCTGCATGAACGCCGGCACGGTCATCGCCGACGCGCCGACGCGCGCCGTGCTGGACGATCCGAGGGTGATCGAGGCCTATCTGGGAGGGCACGCGGCATGAGCGCCCAACTTTATCCCCTGCTGCGCCTGGAGAGCGTCACCGCCGGCTATTCCGCCGACATCGACGTGCTGAGGAACGTGACGGTGGAGGTGCCGGCCGGATCGGTGCGCGGGCTGATCGGGCTGAACGGCGCCGGCAAGTCCACGATCATGAAGGCGGCCTGCGGGCTGCTGGCGCTGAAGGCGGGGCGCATCCTGTTCGACGGCAAAGACATCACCGGCATCCGCCCGCACGAGCTGATCGGGCTCGGCATGGGGCTGATCCCCCAGGAATCCAGCCTGTTCCCGCACATGAGCGTGCGCGACAACCTGACCATCCCGCTGCGCCGCCGCAATCAATTGGCCGGGGCGGCCGGGGCGGCCGGTGCCGGCCGCGACCGCTGGGCGGAGATGCTGGAGCATTTTCCCCTCGTCCACGCGCGGCTCGACAGCAAGGCCGGGGCGCTCAGCGGCGGGCAGCAGAAGCAGGTGGAGTTCGCCAAGGCCTATCTGCTGCGCCCCAAGCTCTGCATGATCGACGAGCCGAGCATCGGCCTGTCGCCGAAGATCGCCGAGCAGGTGTTCGACTGGATCGGCCTGTTCGCCCGCGAGGGCATGGCGATCCTGCTGGTGGACCACAACATCCGCAAGGTCATCGAGCTGTCCGACCACACCTATGTGCTGAGCCTGGGCGAAGTCACCGGCGAGGGGCCGCGGGAGCACTTCATGGGCGACATGCACGAGCAGGTGAAGACCTGGCTGGGTCTGAATTACTGAAGGCGAACCGGCTCGCCGGCTTTTGCAGCCCAAGGCTCACCTGTCCTTCGAGCGGCGGGAAGCGCCTTCTTCCCGCGAATGGACGCGCTCCTCCGTGGTGTTCACAACCCCTTCCACTCTCTCGATGCCCTGATGCGTCCGCTCGACGGTCTGATAGATGCGGCTGAGGTTGTCCTCAAGGGCCTTCAGGTTTCGTCGCACATCGGCCTTCAGAATTTCCGCCTGCTCGGCAGCCGTCGGCGCACGCGCCCCATCGGCCTGCACGCTGTAATGATGCTGCAGGACCAGGCCGAGCCAGTGCTCGACCCACGCCTCGACGGTGATGCCGTCCTTGGCCGCGACCTCTTCGACATGCCGGACCAGGGCTCCCTCCGGGTCGATGCCCTTCAACAGCCAGCCCCGCGCGGATCGGCGCTTCGTCACCATGGCAGCCTCCCTGTTCAGCGTCGGCGTCCTTGGGCGGGCGGGATGGCTCGATGGAGCGGAGCCACGGCAGCCGGCCGCACCAGCCCCGTCAGCCTGCATCCCGTCAGCGCAGATAGGCTTCGGAGGCGTAGCGCCGCATCATGCGCTGGCTGTTGAAGATGCTGGCGATCTTGCTGATTGACTGCTTCATCATCCAGGTCCAGCGCGCCCGGTCGCCATGGTAGAGCGGCAGCACGTCGCTTTCCATCTTGCGGTAGAGATCCTCGGCGTCGTCGCCGGCGGTGCCGAGGTTCGCGTCCCCGATGGCCCAGCCGGTGGTGCCGTCGATGCAGGCCTCCATCCACCAGCCGTCCAGCACGCCGAGGTTCAGCACGCCGTTCAGAGCGGCCTTCATGCCGCTGGTGCCCGACGCCTCCAGCGGCGGCAGGGGCGTGTTCAGCCAGACGTCGCAGCCCGAGGTGAGGGGCCGCGCCAGGTCCATGTCGTAGTTGGCCAGGAAGACCACGGGGACCGTGCCGGCAAGCTCCCGCCCGCAACGGTGCAGCGCCTCGATGACCCGCTTCCCGACCTCGTCCTTCGGGTGAGCCTTCCCGGCAATGACGACCTGGAAGGGATGGTCCCGCGCCAGCGCGCGCAGCCGGTCGAGGTCGGCGAACAGGAGGTCGAGGCGCTTGTAGCCGGTCATGCGCCGGGCGTAGCCCAGGGTCAGCACGTCCGGCGCCAGCGTGGTGCCGGTCTCCGCGGCGACGCGGTCCAGCAGCGCCCGCTTGGCCTCCATGTGGGCGGCCCACACGGCCGCATCGTCCAGCCCGTCGGCGCGCACCAGCACCTCCGGTTCATGGCTCCAGTTCGGGAAATGGTTGTGATAGAGGCGCGCGAAGCTCCGGCAGGTCCAGGTCTCGACGTGGACGCCGTTGGAGATGGCGTGCACGCGGTAACCGGGGAAGAGCTGCTGGGAGATCTCCGCGTGCCGCTTGGCGACGCCGTTGACGTAGCCGCTCAGGTTGAGGGCGAGGCGGGTCATGTTGAGCGATTCCGGACCGGCGAGGGTCTTCAGCGCGGCGATGTCGATGGAGTCCCCCAGCTCGCGCTCCACCAGATCGTAGGGAAAGCGGTCGTGCCCGGCCTCCACCGGAGTGTGGGTGGTGAAGACGCAGCGCTGCCGGGCGATCTCCGGATCATAGCCGCCGTGGCCGCCGTGGTGATCGGGCGCTCCCCCGTTCGGGCGCCGGTGGCCGTGCAGCAGTTCCAGCGCGAGCAGGGCGGAATGCCCTTCATTCATGTGGTAGGTCTCGATTTCGAAGCCGAGCGCGCGCAGCAGGCGGAAGCCGCCGATGCCCAGCACGATCTCCTGGCGGAGGCGATAGGCATCGCCGCCGCCGTAGAGATGATGCCCGATGTCGCGATCCTGCGGAGCGTTCTCGTCGAGCGCGGTGTCCAGCAGAAGCACCGGGACCTCGTAGCCGAGCGTGCCCTTGTGCCGGTACAGCCAGGGGCGCACCCACACGTCCCGGCCTTCGATGGTGACGGCGGCCTTCGCGCCGAGGGGCTGGGCCCAGCGCTCGGGCTCCCAGGGATCCGGCTGCTCGCTCTGCCGGCCCGCGTCGTCGATGGCCTGACGCAGGTAGCCGTCACGGCTGATCATCGTGACGAAGACGACCGGCAGTTCCAGATCGGCGCAGGACCGGACCGTGTCGCCCGCGAGGATTCCGAGACCGCCGGCGTAGGTGTGGATCTCCGGCCGCAACGCGACCTCCATCGAGAAATAGGCGATCCGGCATCGTTCGGTGAACGCGTCGATCATGGAACCTCCCGGCGTTGCGCCACCAGTCTGCCCGGCGCGGGCGCTGCGGCACTAACCTGTGTTAAGGCCAGCAACCTGTGTTAAGGCCAGCTCAATCGCGGCCTGACCCTGGTCCTGGCGCGACCGTCGCACCACCTTCTTGGACGTCCCCCATCCGGTCCGGTGGGGTGTTCGACCGCCGCAGCGGCCGATCCCCATCCCGGTCCCCATCGTTTCCAAGGCCTTCGCGTGTCGAACCCCCCGGTCCGGAATGGCCAATCCAGGAGCTGTAGGATGAAGCTTACCGTCAACGACCGCACCCATGAGGTCGATGCCGATCCCGAGATGCCGCTGCTCTGGGTTCTGCGCGACCTGATCGGCCTGACCGGAACCAAGTTCGGCTGCGGCGCGTCCCAGTGCGGGGCCTGCACCGTCCATCTGGACGGGGCGCCGATCCGGGCCTGCGTCACCCCGGTCGGCACCGTCGAGGGGCAGAAGATCACCACCATCGAAGGGCTGTCGGGCAAGGCCGCCGAGGCGGTGCAGAAGGCCTGGGTGGCGCTGGACGTGCCGCAGTGCGGCTATTGCCAGTCCGGCCAGGTGATGGCCGCGGTCGCGCTGCTGAGCGGCAACCCCAAGCCCAACGACGCCGACATCGACGCCGCCATGGAGGGCAACCTCTGCCGCTGCGCCACCTATCAACGCATCCGCGCCGGCATCCACGAGGCCGCCCGCATCATGGAGGCCTGATCCATGCGTTCCTTTTTCAATCCCCTGTCCGGCCCCAACTCCCGGCAGGCCGCGCCGCAGGCCCCGGCGCGGCTGTCGCGCCGCAACTTCCTGGTCCTGTCCGGCGCGGCGGGCGCCGGGCTGACGCTCGGCCTGCCGGCGCTGGCCGCCACCGGTCCGCGCGCGGCCAAGGCGCCGCTGCCGACCCCGTTCCAGGGCTATCTGCGCATCGCGCCGGACAACACGGTGACCGTCCTGTCCGCCCACCTGGAGATGGGGCAGGGCGCCTACACCGGCATCGCCACGCTGGTCGCCGAGGAGCTGGGCGCCGACCCGGCGCAGATGCGCGTCGAAGGTGGCTCCGGAAACCCGAAGCTGTACGGCAACCTCGCCTGGGGCGGCGACGCCCAGGGCACCGGCGGCTCCACGGCCATGGCCTCCTCCTTCGAGCGCTACCGGCGCGCCGGCGCCACCGCCCGCGCCATGCTGGTGGAGGCGGCTGCGGGGGCGTGGAACGTTCCGGCCCCGGAAATCCGGGTCGAGCGCGGCGCGCTCACCCACGCCTCCGGCAAGCGCGCGACCTTCGGTGAGATGGCCGACGCGGCGGCGAAGCTGCCGGTGCCCGCCGACGTGGCGCTGAAGGACCCCAAGGACTGGACCTACATCGGGACCGAGACGTTCCGGCGCGTCGACAGCGCCGACAAGTCCACCGGGCGGCAGACCTACACCATCGACGTCAAGCTGCCGGGCATGCTGACCGCCGTGGTCGCCCACCCGCCGCAGTTCGGCGGCACGGTGAAGTCCTTCGACGCGACGGCGGCCAAGGCGGTCAAGGGGGTGGTCGACGTGGTGCAGATCACGCGCGGCGTCGCCGTACTGGCCGAGCACAGCTGGGCGGCGATGAAGGGCCGCGAGGCGCTGAAGGTGGAGTGGGATCTCTCCAAGGCGGAGGCCCGCGGCTCCGACGAACTGATGGCGGAGTACAAGCGCCTCGCCGCGCAGCCGCCGACCGCCGTCGCCGCCAAGCGCGGCGACGCCGACGCGGCGATGGGCGGGGCGGCCAAGGTGGTGGAGGCGGCCTACGAGTTCCCCTATCTCGCCCACGCGGCGCTGGAACCGCTCGACGCGGTGGCCCGGCGGCAGGGCGATTTGCTGGAGGTGTGGGGCGGCCACCAGATCCCCGACCTCTATCAGGCGATGGCCGCCCAGGCGGCCGGGCTGGCCCCGGAGCAGGTGAAGCTGCACGTCATGCCGACCGGCGGCAGCTTCGGCCGGCGCGCCACGCCCGATTCCGACATCATCCTGGAAGCGGTGGAATGCGCCAAGGCCATCGGCTGGCGCGCGCCGGTCAAGGTGCTGTGGACGCGCGAGGACGACATGGCCGGCGGGCGCTACCGGCCCATGTACCTGCATGTGGTCAAGGCCGGGCTGGACTCCGCCGGCCGTCCGGTGGCGTGGAAGCACCGCATCGTCGGCCAGTCGATCCTGCGCGGCTCCCCCTTCGAGCCGATGATGGTCAAGGACGGCGTGGACGCCACCTCGGTCGAGGGCGTGGCCGACATGCCCTACACGCTGCCGAACTTCACGGCCGAGCTGACCACCACCGACGTCGGCGTGCCGGTGCTGTGGTGGCGCTCGGTCGGGCACACGCACACCGCCTACGTCATGGAGACCATGGTGGACGAGCTGGCGTCGGCCGCCGGCAAGGACCCGGTGGAGTTCCGCCGCGGCCTGCTGGAGAACCAGCCGCGCCTGCGCCGGGTGCTCGACCTCGCGGCGGAGCGGGCGGACTGGGGCCGGCCGCTGCCGGCCGGACGGTTCCGCGGCGTCGCCCTGCACGAATCCTTCTCGACCTTCGTCGCCCAGGTGGCCGAGGTCGCGGCGGACGGCAAGGGCGGCTTCCGGGTCGAGCGGGTGGTGTGCGCGGTGGATTGCGGTGTGCCGGTCAACCCCGACCAGATCCGCGCGCAGATGGAGGGCGGCATCGGCTTCGGGCTGGGCGCCATCCTGCACTCGCGGATCACGCTGACCGGCGGGCGGGTCGACCAGGGCAACTTCGACAGCTATCAGGTGCTCCGCTTCACGGAAATGCCGCGCGTCGAGGTGCATGTGGTGCCCTCGGCCGATCCGCCGAGCGGCGTCGGCGAACCCGGCGTGCCGCCCATCGGCCCGGCGGTGGCGAATGCCCTGTCAGCGGCCACCGGGCGCCGCGTGCGCATTCTGCCCATGGGCGCGCAAACCACGGCGTGACCGGCGCTTGCACCCCCTCTCCCATCCCCGATGGGAGAGGGGGCTTTTCAGCCGCTGCGAAGATTTTTTCAAACACGCGGGATTATCGGTGACCCCTGCCCGTATACGGGGGAGAGATCGGGCATCGGGGTCATGAAAGACGAGTTGGGGCAACACCTGGACGTTCTGCGACGGTACGCGCTTGTGCTGATGCGCGACCCCGACCAAGCGGAGGATCTCGTCCAGGAATCGCTCGTCCGGGCGATGGAGGGGGAGGCGTCCTACCTGAACGGGCGCGACCTGCGGAAATGGCTGCTCGCCATCGTCCACAACACCTTCGTCGACCGCTGGCGTCGCCGGCAGGCGGAACGTCAGGCCGCCGGCACCCTGATCTCCATGGCCGAGGACGCCGCCCCGGCGCCTCAGTTGAGCCGTGTCCACCTGAACCAGACCATGGCGGCGCTGATGGCCTTGCCCGTCGAGCAGCGCGAGGCGCTGGTTCTCGTCGCCTTGGACGGCATGACCTACAAGGACGCGGCCGAATGTCTGGGCATTCCCGTCGGCACGCTGATGTCGCGCCTGGGGCGTGCCCGCGATGCGCTGCGGACCGCGACCGGCGGCGAGCAGCGGAAGGACCCGCCGGCCCACGGGTCGCATCCCTCGTTACGCGTGGTGAAATAGCGATGAGCGAACCCATCAGCGGCCCCATCAGCGACATCGACCTGAACGCCTATGTGGACGGCGAACTGGATGCCGCGCGGCGGATCGAGGTCGAGGCCTATCTGGCCAGCCACCCGGAAGCGGCCGCGCGCGTCATGCACGACATGCGCCTGCGCAACGAAATCAGCCTGTTCATGACGGAGGCGGCGCCGGTCCAGCCCACGGCCGCGGCGGAGGCGCCCTCCCCCGGCCCGCCGCACGCGCGCCGGACCGGGTGGCGGCGCCCCATCGGTGCCACCATAGGCGCCATGGTCGACCGGGCGCGGGGGCGGGCGGGTGCCGGTTCTTCCGTCGGACGGCGCCGCGCCGTCGCGGCGCTCTGCCTGATCGGGATCGGCTGGGTGCTGCACGGCACGGCCGAGTCCGTTTCGGTCAACCCCGTGGCCGCGGCCCACGCCGCCACCCACTACATCACCGTCGCGGCGCAGACCCATCAGCAGGCGCAACACAGCGAGATCAGCTTCAAACCCTTCGCGGACGCCGCCCATTCGCTGTTCAAGCGCCTGAATTCGCACAATCCGGAAGTCACGGTGCCGCTGCCCGAACTGGACATCGCCCGCGTGCCCGACGGCCTGCGCACCGTGTCCTGGGACGGCGGCATCGCGGTCCAGGCCGCCTACCACGCCGGGCGCGAGGGCCTGATCACCCTGTTCGCCAGCGAGGTCGACCACTTCGCGGTGACCGCGCCGCAGGCGGAGCGGATCGGCGACGTCGCGGTCGCCTACTGGCAGGTCGGGAACACGGTCTACGCGCTCTGCGGCGAGCGGTCGGAAAGCGAAATCCTCGCCCACGCCCGCGACGCCCGCATGGCGTGGTTCTGACCGCCGGCACAATTCAAAGCAATCACACAGCCATGGTGAAACGATGAGCGATCCCTACTACGCCAGCCGATACGACACCGCCGCGCGGCCCTTCGGGGCCGCGTTCGACGAGGGGCTGCGCCGGCACATGCTGCGCGTCTACAACTTCATGACGCTGGGGCTGGGCCTGACCGGTCTGGTGGCCTTCCTGGTGGCGAGCACGCCGGCGCTGTACGTGCCGATCTTCACGACGCCGCTGAAATGGGTGGTCATGCTGGCGCCGCTGGCCTTCGTGATGGTGCTGTCCTGGCGGTTCGAGCGGATGTCGGCGAGCGGCCTGCAAGGGCTGTTCTGGGCTTTCTGCGCGGTGATGGGCGTGTCCATGGCCTCCGTCTTCCTGGTCTTCACCGGGGCCAGCGTGGCGCGCGTCTTCTTCATCACCGCCGCGCTGTTCGCGGGCATGAGCCTGTGGGGCTACACCACCAAGGCCGACCTGTCGAAGATGGGCTCCTTCCTGATGATGGGCCTGATCGGCATCGTCATCGCCGGTCTGGTCAACATCTTCATCGGCTCCAGCGCGTTGCAGTTCGCCATCTCCGTCATCGGCGTGGTCGTCTTCACCGGCCTGACCGCCTACGACACCCAGACCATCAAGGAACAGTACGCCGAGGGCTACGGCCACGAGGCCAACAGCAAGCTTGCCGTCATGGGCGCCCTGTCGCTGTACCTGAACTTCATCAACCTGTTCCAGATGCTGCTCCAGCTCATGGGACAGCGCGACGAGTGATACGGTTGGGGCATCGTTCCCGTCCGTTTGCGAAGGACTTCGCAAAAGTCAGGGGGCCACGAGACGTGGCCCCCTTGTCGTTCGGTCGTGGGAGGCGGAGACCTCAGGTCCCGGCCGTCGCGGTGGCCGGAACGGTCTTCGGAGCGGTGACGCGTTCGGCGTTGCGGGCGTGGTGGCGCTTCAGCATCGGTTTCAGGACGAACAGCGCGAAGAAGGCGGCGGTCAGGTCCATGGCGGCGGTCACGTACAGCACGGTCGCCCAAGTGCCGGTCGCCTCCATCAGCAGGTTGCCGAGCGGAACGAGCAGCGCCGCAACACCCTTGGCGCAGTAGAGAACGCCGTAGATCTTGCCCGCATGCTTGGTGCCGAAGGTGTCGGCCGAGGTGGCGCTGAACAGGCTGTACACTTCGCCCCAGGCCAGGAAGACCATGCCCGACAGGATCAGGAACATCATCGGGTCATGGCCGAAGCGGCTGAGCATGATGATGCCGCAGCCTTCCAGCGTGAAAGCGATGAACATGGTCGCTTCGCGGCCGATGTGGTCGGAGACGAAGCCGAACAGCGGGCGCGAGATGCCGTTCATCACGCGGTCCAGCATCAGCGCGAAAGGCAGGGCGGCCATGGTGATGCCGAGCACGCTGATCGGTGTTTCCTTGACGCCCAGGTCGTGGGCGATGACGCCCAGTTGCGCCACGGCCATCAGGCCGCCGGTCACCGTGCAGATGAACATCACCTGCATCACCCAGAACACCGGCGTGCGCAGGGCCTCGGCCAGCGTGTAGTCGCGGCGGCTCTGGGCGACCTTGCTGGAGGTCTTCACCTCCTCGGCGGCCGGGGTGCGCAGCAGCCAGGCGGCGGCGAAGATGATGCAGCCCTGGATCAGGCCGAACCAGAAGAAGGTCGACTGATAACCGCTGCTGGCGATCATGCCGGCGATCGGCAGGATGGTCAGGGCGGAGCCGGCGCCGTAGCCGCCCGCGGTCAGGCCGACGGCCAGCCCACGCTTGTCCGGGAACCACTTCAGCGCGTTGTTCACGCAGGTGGCGTAGACGCAGCCGACGCCCATGCCGCCGATGGCCGAGCCGACATACAGCACGGCGAGCGTGTTGGCGTAGCTGTCGACGATCCAGGAAAGCCCGGTCAGGATGCCGCCGATGGCGACGATGACGCGCGGGCCGTAGCGGTCGATGAAATAGCCTTCGATGGGCGTCAGCCAGGTCTGCACGACGACGAAGATGGTAAAGGCCGTCTGGATCGACGCGCGGGTCCAGCCTTGCGTCGCCTGGATTTCCGGCACGAACAGCGTCCAGGCGTACTGGATGTTGGCCGCCGCGACCATGCAGATGATGCCGGCGACGATCTGCATCCAGCGGGTCTTGTCCGACGTCTGAATCGGTGGATTGACCGGCGGCGCTGCCATAGTTTGGCTCATTACTTCCTCCCAAAGCGGATAACGCGCGGTTTCTCTCAGCCGGGCGGGGCTGCTTGTCATTTTTTTCAGGACAAGAGTTTGGGCCGTTTTGCCCTTGTTCTTTTGGTCGTTCTTACGGTGGCGGCGCCTCCGTTGTGTGTCCGGAGTTCTGGTGTGCCGCATTTGGTACGTGGTATACCAGTTCAGAGCGGACGGCAACAAGGACATTCTGCATAGTGCCCCTTTATCGCCGGGGCCGGACGCGGAACAGGACAGTAAAAGGGAGGTTATGCCCCGCCTGTCCGTTGTGAAGGGTGGGCAGCACATTCGCGATTTCTGTGTGCGGAAATAAAAAAGGCCGCACCGATTTCGGTGCGGCCTCTCAGTGAGATCGCATTCTAAGGAGTTGCGGCGCTGTCGTCTGCTTCAACGTCAGGAGCCGCAGCCTTACAATGGTGACTTCCAGATATAGTTCAATGAAAAAATTCAGAACTATATGTAATCAAATAAAAACAGACAGGGTACTTCGAATATGCTCACGTGTTTTTGTGTGACGACTGCATGAAAGCAAGCCGGTGCTCTGTGCGGGCACTGAGCGTGCCGGCAGTAAAGGCAAAGACAAAAACGCCCTGGGCGCCGTCAGGCGCAACACAATCGCCTCCCGTGATGCCGGTTCCCCCGTCCTTGTGGCTCCGTTCTCCGCATACGGCCCGACGGGCGCGCATAATCCCGCGCCATTCAAAAAAAGTTCAGCAAGCCGACTGTCCGTGTGGCGAGTATCAGGGGCGGTCGTCGGTGCGCCCAACGCGGCGATGCGACAACGGGGAACGCGCGCGACCGGGAGTATGTGTTGCCTGTTCGCGTCCTATACGCGAATATCCCGGCCGAGTTTCGAATTGACGGAGAGAGCGGATGCATCACCCGGAAGCGCTGGAGCCCATCGTCGCCTTCCTGCGCGGCATCGGCATGGACATCGAATTTGGCGAGGGGGCTCACAACGGCTTCCTGCCGGGCGTGAACATCCATGCCGGGGTGATCCATGTCGATCCCGACACGCTGACGGGGGCGGGCGATGTCCTGCACGAGGCCGGGCACATGATCGTCGTGCCGCGGCGCTATTGGCCGCGGCTGGGGACGGACCTTCAGGTGGACATCGAAACCCTTCTCGCGGAGGAGCGGGGACCGGACGGCGCGGCGGATCCGCACCTCAAGCTGGCGGCCGAGCGGGGCGAATACATGTCCCAGGCCTGGTCCTACGCGGCCGCCCTGCATCTGGGCCTGCCGCCGGGATGCATCTTCTTCTCCGGCGCCTACAAAGGCTACCATTATGAAGGGACGCATCCGATGCAGGCGTGGCTGGAGCAGGGCACCCATTTCGGCCCGCTGGCCCTGGCGAACGTCGGGATGACCGGCTATTCCGGCATGTTCAGCCATATGGGCGACAATGGCCTGCCGCCCTTCCCCCAGATGGCCCGCTGGACGCTGGACTGATGCGATTGGAATAAAAAAAGGTCAAAGCGTCCGGCCTGTGGACCCGGTCACAGCGCGCCGCGGTGGGACGGTGCAGGGTGGTGGCGTCACCACCCGGAGCCGCCGCCATGACCGTCGTCCCCTTCTCCCGCGCCCGCTTCAGCCCCGCCGACCTCGCCACGTTCAACGCGATCGCCCTGCCGCGGCTGGTCGATGGCCGCTGGACCTCGATCGCCCGCTGCTCGGGCGTATGGGGTGACCGGATTGCGGTGATGATCGCCGACCAGCCCTCTCCCATCTTCACGTTCGAGCGTGAGAAGGGCGGCGGCTATGCCTTGTATTTCCACGACCGCGGCGGGGCCGTTCTGATCGGCAGCGGGGACAGCGCCCCCGCCTGCCTGTCGATCTGGTCCGGCACGGCCGGCCAGCGCGCCCGGTCCAGGGGTGCGGCGTGACGATAGCGAGCCCGGTCGTGCCGCCTTTTACGCCCCGGCGGCAAGACCCAGGGCGACGCCGCGCGCCTCCGTGAAGCGGGGGCTGCGCTGGACGAGCGCGCCGTCGGCGTAAACACCCCAGCCGCTCTCATGCCCGGCTGAATGGTAGCGAAGCTCGATCCGGCCGCGCCCGCCCTGCATCACAAAGTGGCACGGGTCGATCTGCTTCCAAACGGACATCATCGCCATGCGTTGGTTCCCGTCCATCGAGATGATTGGATGAGCGTACCAATGGCCTGGATTGGTTGACGTGACATTAAGAGGACGACGGACGGACGCCGCGCAATGTGGGTAGCCGGCGATTTGCGGAGCCGCGGGCCGCCCTTCGGGGCGGCGATGTTTGGAACAACCATGGAATTTTGTGGCCGCAAAGCCGTTCGTGGACGTGTTGGAGGAATCAGCACTCCCCGCCGCCGCCGTCCGCGGCAAGGATTTCACATGACGACGATGCGCGACACGCTGCAACGCTTTCTGGCCGGTGGTCAGGACCGGCCCCCGACCCCCACGGACAAAGCGGAACCAGCGACGGGACGAGACGAGACCGCGCCAACCGCCGACCGTGCCCCGGAAACTCGCCCGACTCTGCTGGATCGCCCCCTGTCCCCGCCTCCCGAACCCGACGCCGGCCCTCGCGTCGGCGTTTCCGTTCCCGCCGCGCCGCCGCCGGAACCTCAGCAACCCGAACCCGTCGCACCTCCGCCACGCGCCCCAAAGACCGAGACCGCGCCGACGCACGGTGGCCGCGAAACCAAGGAGCAACGACGCATCCGCGTTCTGGAGCAGCATCTGGCGGATGCCCTGACCTACATCGACGAACTGGAAGAGCGCCTCCGCGACCTTGGCGAGGAGCTTTAACCCTTCCCCCCGAGGCCTGGTCCGCGTTCGAGCATCGTGGGCAGGATGCGGTTGCGCAGAACGCCGTCTTCCAGGAACAGGCGCACCGTCTCGGCCGCGTTGCGCCGCATCTCGACCGCCGCCTCGTCCGAATGGAAGGCGTTGTGCGGCGTCACGACGAGGCGCCCGGCCAGCCAGTCCTCCCGCTTGCGCCAGGCGTCGAGCAGGGAATGCGGGGCGGGCGGTTCGGTGGGAAGGACGTCGGTCCCGACCGCCGCCAGCCGGCCGTCGCGCAGCGCCGCCTCCAGCGGGTCCAGCCCGGCGAACAGCTCGCCACGCGCGGTGTTGACCAGCATGGCGCCGGGCTTCAGGGCCGCAAGAAAGGACTCGTCGATCAGCCCGCGCGTCTCGTTCGTCGCCGGGCAGTGGAAGGTGACGATGTCGGATTCCGCCAGCAGCTCCTCCAGCCGGCGGACGCGCCGGTAGCCCACCGCCTTCTCATGGCCGGCGGGCTGGTGGGGGTCGTAGCCGAGGATCCGGTAACCGAAGGGCTTCAGCCGGTTCACGACGGCGGTGCCGATCCGTCCCACCCCGACGACGCCGACCGTCGCCACACTGGAGCGCCGGAGCGGAGTCAGTGTGTTGGCCTGCCACACCGTCGTGTAGCCCCGCGCCCGCGCGTCATGCTCCCACAGGCGCCGCTGGAGCGAGAGGATCAGCGCCATCGCATGGTCGGCTACCTCCTCCGTCCCGTAATCGGGGTTGTTGCAGAAGGGAATGCCGGCGGCCTCCAGCGCCGCCACGTCGACCTTGTCGTAGCCGACCCCGAAGCGCACCACGATCCGGCAGCGGGGAAGCTTCGCCACCGTGGCCGGGCCGATCCGGGTGCTCCAGACGAGCAGCGCGTCCAGCCGGGCCAGCCGTTCCGGATCCAGGTCCTCCTCGCGCCGGGTGTCGAGGAAGTCCACCTCGGCGAACCCGTCCAGAACCGCCGCCTCCACGTCCGGTGGCGGGATCATGTGGTCGGTGACGCCGACGACGAAAGAACCCGATTTTCCCATCGACATTCTGTGCATTTCTCCCCGGTGCCTTGGTGCTTCGGCTGGCTGATTGTACAGCCAGCATTGGCGGCCAGCATCGGCGTTTGAGCGGGACAATCAACTCTCCTTTCCGTCAGACCCGCGAAGGCGGATGGCATAAACCCCTCTTGCGGAGCCGCCGCGCATAAAAGCAAAATCATTGTGTGAAACTATGGACATTTGACATCGAAGGATATCTGGGGTTCTTATTTTCCACGAATGCAACCGCGAAGCGGCATCGGTTTTTACCGGGTCTGCGCGCGGCTTGTCTGGGGTCCACAATCGCGCTGCCCGGCCGGAACCGCGTCTGCGGGGCGGCGGGAGCCAAGTCGGGAATCGATAGACACATGACACAGACGGAAGCCGTGATTTCACCGGCTCCGCACCGTGCGACGGCGTCGGGTTGGAGCGATCTCTGGAAGAAGGAAGACTGGTGGGCGATCTGGCTCGGCCTCGGCATCATCGCCGTGGCCTACCTGCTGTTCACCAACGGCTCCAGCCTGAAGTGGCTGGCGGTCACGCCGGCGAAATGGTCCAGCCTCGCGCAGCTTGGCGCGCATTTCGCCGACAACGCGATCCGGTATGTGGCCCAGTTCGCCGCCTGGGCGGTGATCTTCACCGTCGCGACGACCGTGATGGGGCACCGCGCGTCGGCGTTCCTGCCCTCCTTCGTTCTGCTGTATCTGGCGTCGGTCGTCATTTTCGCCATCGGCGCCTGGGATCAGGCGAGCGCCTACAATCTGGAGCCGCCGCTGGTCGCGCTGCTCGTCGGCCTGATCGTGTCGAACGTCTTCGGGCTGCCGCGCTGGCTGGACGCGGGCTTCCGGGTGGAGTTCTACGTCAAGACGGGCATCGTCCTGCTGGGCGCCACGCTGCCCTTCACGCTGATCGCCTGGGCCGGCCCCATCGCCATCTTCCAGGCCTCCATCGTCTCCATCGTCACCTTCCTGGCGATCTTCTGGGCGGGGCGCGCGCTCGGCCTTGACCGGCGGATGAGCGCGACGCTGGGCGCGGGTGGCGCGGTCTGCGGCGTTTCGGCGGCCATCGCCATCGCCGGTGCCGTCGGCGCCAAGCGGGAGGATGCCTCCGTCGCGATCACCACCGTGATCGTCTGGGCGGTGGTGATGATCTTCCTGCTGCCCTTCGTGTCGCGGCTTCTGGGCCTGCCGACCGGCGTGGCCGGCGCGTGGATCGGCACGTCGGAGTTCGCCGACGCCGCCGGCTTCGCCGCGGCCGAGGCGTACGGCGGGCTGGCCGGCAAGGTGCCGGGCATTTCGGGGACCAGCGACCAGGCGGTCTGGGCCTTCACCCTGATGAAGGTGGTCGGGCGCGACGTGTGGATCGGCATCTGGGCCTTCGTGCTGGCCATCATCGCGACCACCCGCTGGGACGCCGGGGCGATCGGCCGCCGGCCGCAGGCCGCCGAGATCTGGTGGCGTTTCCCCAAGTTCATCCTGGGCTTCGTCGTCGCGTCGGTGCTGATCACGCTGGTGGCGAGCGGCTACAGCATGGGCGACTACAACAAGTCCGTCGCCCCGGTCCTGGCCGGGCCGATCAAGGACCTGCGCACCTGGACCTTCATCTTCTGCTTCCTCAGCATCGGCCTGACCACGCGCTTCCGCGAACTGGCGCACGCCGGTCGCAAGCCGATGACGGCCTTCACCATCGGCGTGGTGATCAACGTGGTGCTCGGCTTCGTGCTGTCGGCCGTCGTGTTCGCCTCCCACTGGGAGAATCTGGCCCGCTGACGCGGGGAGGAAAGCTCACGCGGCCCCGCCGCGTGGGCGTCCTTTTCTGGAGAAACCGCCATGCCCGCCGATTCAAACCCGCCGAGTTGCCGGACCTGCGTCCATTTCCGCAACGATCCGGCCTTTCTGGAAGCGGCCTTTCCGGGCCTGACCAGCCTCAGCTCCGGCTACGCCTCCGTCCGGGCGTCGGACGGGCTCTGCCTGCGGCACGACCGCTACATCGGCGCCCAGGCGTATTGCGCGGATCACGCCCCGGCCGACGGCGCCTGAGCCACGGCCGGATGGCCGTCGCGGGAACCCCGCTCCGCGGCGCCGGTTCTTCTCTGGAATGCCCGAGTATCGCGCCCAGGAATGGAGGCGCGTGCATGCGGCGGCTCAAGGGAAGGACGCATGGACGCAGAGCGCAGGAACGGGAATCCTTCCGCTGAACGCACGGCCGGGAAGGGCGGCCCGGTCTACCCGCCGCCGCAGGCTTCGGGCCTGAGTTCGGTGCTGGAGCGGAACATCCAGGCCCTGCAGATGCGGCGCCAGCGGGAGGAGGTGGAGGCCACCGCCGAGGCCCGGATCGCGGATGCGATCACCCGCTTCACCGGCAGCATGCGGTTCGTCTACCTGCACCTTGCCTTCTTCGGAATCTGGATCATCGCCAACCTGGGCTGGATTCCGGGCGTTCCCCGGTGGGATCCGTCCTTCGTCATCCTGGCCATGATCGCGTCGGTGGAGGCCATCTTCCTGTCCACTTTCGTGCTGATCAGCCAGAACCGCATGGCCGCCGTGGCGGACAAGCGGGCGGACCTGGACCTTCAGATCAGCCTGCTTGCCGAGCATGAGGTCACGAAGCTCGTCAGCCTCGTCTCGGCCATCGCCGACCATATGGGCGTGACGACGCCGATCGACCGGGAACTGGATGAAATCACGCGGGACGTGGCCCCGGACGCGGTGCTGGATGAGATCGAGGCGTCGCAGGCGCAGGACAAATCAGCCTGAAGGGGGGACGTGGCCCGCCCAGGAAGTACAGGTGGTCCGGCGGCCGGTCGGCCCTATGTCCCTGGGGCAGGCCCAGCCGAGCCTGTCGAAAATCCAGACCATAGGTGCTCCCATGGAGACAATAGAGACGGAGACCATCGACGCACTTCGCCAACGCCATGCTGAGCTGGAAGCCATGCTTCGGGCTGAGTATGGCCGCGCGAGACCCGACGATATGGCCCTGAAGCGCCTCAAGCTGGAAAAGCTGTACGTGAAGGAGCGGCTGGACGGTCGGTTGCTCCACTGACAAGCCAAAAGGCAATCAAGCCGAAAGGGCGCCCCCGACCGGGCGCCCTTCGCGCATCCGGGCGGGGTACGGACAGGGTATCAGTGGAACACCTCAAGCCCGGCCGGAAGGTGGGCCGGCTTTTTTCCATGGAGCAGCGCCTCGATGGCCCGGATGCCGGCCATCATCGTCGATTCCGAGATGGGCTTGGCCATCGAGCCGAGCGCCACGTCCCGGCCCGACCGGGCTCGCTCCTTGTCGCCGCTGATGAAGACGACCGGCTTGCCGTATCGCTTGTGCAGCACGCGGGCGCAGTCCAGCCCCGAGGAGTGCCCTTCAAGATTGATGTCCATGAGCACCAGATCGGCATCGCCCCCGTAATCCGCCCGCACGACTTCGGCGGTCGAGGCGAACGGTCCGATGACCTGATGGCCGCAGAAGCGCAGAACGGTCTCGACGGACAGCGCCGCTATGGCGTCATCCTCGACAATCATAATTTTCATCTCAATTCTCCCGCCTTTCACTTCCGACTTATGGCGTCGGGTGGATGGAAGGGGAACAGCCCGCGCTTCGAGGCGTTCCACGGCCGGCGCTGGATCGTGGAGCAAACGGAATATCGATGGTCACGCATGATCGGCATAAGCGATAATTGGCTCCACAGACGGCAGGTCAGGGTGCGCAGGTGAACCTTTTCTCTCTTCTCGATCAGGCGGCAACCCGTTTCCCCAACAACGGCGCGGTGTTCCGCGGCACGGACCGGGTCCACAGCTTCGCCGAACTGCGGTCGCGGGCGCTGCGACTCGCGGCGGCATTGCGGGAGCGCGGGCAGCCGGGCGACCGGGTCGCGATCGTCACGGAGAACGCGCCGGAGTGTGTGGAGCTGTTCTTCGGTATCTGGGCGGCGGGCATGGCGGCGACGCCGGTCAACGCGAAGCTTCACGCCAAGGAGGTCGTCCAGATTCTGGAGGACGCGGGGGCCTCGGTCGTCTTCGTGTCGCCGAAGCTCGCCGCAGGGCTGGAGCGTGAACTGGAGGGATCGCCGGCGGCCGGGTGCCTGCGGGTGACGATCGGCGGCGAGCGCTACGCCGCCCTGTTCACGGAGGAGATGACCGGCCCCATCGACCCCACGCCGGAAGCGCTCGCCTGGCTGTTCTTCACCAGCGGGACGACCGGCCGGTCAAAGGGCGCCATGCTGTCGCACCGCAACCTGCTGGCCATGACCGTCGCCCATCTCGCCGACATGGAGACGGTGGACGAGGCGTCGAGCCTGCTGCACGGCGCGCCGATGTCGCACGGCTCCGGCCTCTACATGCCGGCCTACATCGCGCGGGGCGCGCGGCAGGTCGTGCCGGCGTCGTCGGCCTTCGATCCGGCGGAGTTCCTCGGCCTCTGCGACCATCATCCGGGCTGCGGCGCGTTCCTGGCGCCGACCATGGTGCAGCGGCTGCGGCTGGAGGCGGAACGCTCCGGCCGGCGCCCGGCGAACCTGCGCTCCATCGTCTACGGCGGCGGTCCGATGTATGTGGAGGAATTGAAGAAGTCGCTCGCCACCTTCGGCCCGGTCTTCGCGCAGATCTACGGGCAGGGCGAATCGCCCATGACCATCACCGGCCTGCGCCGCGCCGACCACGCGACGGACGATGACCGGATCCTGGGCTCGGTCGGCTACGCCCGCAGCGGGGTGGAGGTCGCGGTGGTCGATGACCAGGGCCGCCCGCTGCCCGCCGGGGAAATCGGCGAGATCGTCTGCCGCGGCGACGTCGTGATGTCCGGCTACTGGAGCAACCCGAAGGCGACCGCGGAGGCGCTGCGCGACGGCTGGCTCTACACCGGCGACATGGGCGCCTTCGACGAGCGCGGGTACCTGACCCTGCGCGACCGGTCGAAGGACGTGATCATCAGCGGCGGTACCAACATCTACCCGCGGGAGGTCGAGGAGGCGCTGCTCCGCCACCCCGGCGTGGCCGAGGTCTGCGTGACCGGGCAGCCGCACGCCGAATGGGGCGAGATCGTCGTGGCCTTCGTCGTGCCGATGCCGGGGGTCGAACTCGCGTCCGCAGCCCTCGACGAGCATTGCGCGGCCAACATCGCGCGGTTCAAGAAGCCCAAGCGCTACCTGTTCGTCGAGGCGCTGCCGAAAAACAATTACGGCAAGGTCGTGAAGCGCGAACTGCGGCAACGGCTGGCTGACGGACTGTAGGCCGGACCACGGGCTTGTGCCGGTTCCGCCGGGCTCTCAGGCGACGACGATGCCGGAAAACAATGTTCTGAAGGCGGCAGCGTCCTCGTGACGGAGAAACGTCAGCGTCCAATGCCGCGTGCCGGGAGCGCTGCCGCAGCCGGGCACGTCGATGGAAATGCTCTCGCAGCGGATTCCCCGTTCCGCCAGCCAATGACGCGCACCGAAAGCGAACCGGTCATCCGTTTGTACGGTCAGCGCGGCCTGCATCGCCCTTCTCCAGTTGTGAGGTGATGGTCGCTTTTGTCTACCGTGCCTTCGGCCGGGGAACAGTTGCCCGCGCCACACCTTGGCGGGGAAAGCCGCCGAATCACCCGAGATGCCCGTCAATTCCTGATTGGTGTGGCCCGGTCCACAGTTGTGCGGACGGTCGCCTTCTAGGCTGCGCGGGTCGGCGGTTGCCGACGCTCCGCACTCGCACTGGAGGGATTCCGGTCATGACGATGAATCATCATATTGCCCTGAGGCATGTCGCCATCGGCTTCGCTCTGCTGATGGCCAGCCTCGTTATTGGCGTCGGCCTGTTCAGCGGCGCCGTGGCGCTGCCCGGCTCGCCGGCCTTGGCCGTCAGCCCATCGCTGGAATCGGCGACATCCCTGGCACTCCCGATGAGCAGCGTGCCACCGGTCCGTGTTGAGGATCGCCAGACGAACGACGGCCCGGTGACCGACACCGGTATGGACGTCATTCCCGTGTTCGATTAACCAGCCATCCGGAAGGACCGCGCGGTGCCGGCCGAGCTTCGGACGCAGGAGCGTCCAGGCCCACCGTCGCGGTCCAAAGCGGATCGAAATCCGCCTTAACGTTTCTGACTCGATGGCTCGGCGATCGAGGGCTGGCTCAAGCGGTTCACCACGCTTTCCAGAACGCCTGGAACGGTGGAGGCGGAGGTGGACGACAGCGGCGGCTTCTGGGCGGACCCGGTCTGCGCGGCGTCCGGACCCGGACCCTTCGGCGGCTGGGGCGCTTCGTCCCGCAGCACGTCGAAGTCCTCGGGACGGACCTGGAGATCCTCGGCGTCCGGCTGGGGGTGGAGGTCGTGGGGCTGCCCGCCCCCCGATGCCGGGGAGTCGGTGTTGAGAATGACCGGAAGGCCGTTCTTGCCCGAACCGACCACCACCACCTTGGCGTTGTTGGAGCGCGCCAGCGACTGCGTGGCTTCGATGCCTTTCCAGGTCAGGAGATCCTGCGTCAGGCCCTTGCTGACCACTTCCTGGAATTTGCGGATGCCTTCCGCCTCGATGTGCTTGCGGATGCTTTCCTTCGCCTCGCGCTGGATGCGGTAGTCGTATTCCAGCATCTTGTGAAACTGCTCGACCTTGCTTTCGATCGCCTCCTTGACGCGGACCGGAATGGCGACGTTGCGGATCAGCACCGTCTCCACCACCACGAATCGGCGGCTGGGCTGGTCGGGATCGTAGACGGTTTCGAGTTCCCGCGAGACCTGCTCGAAGATTTCCTTTTGCAGCTTCTGCCGCTTGCGCGAATACAAGTCCTCGGGCGTGTAGTTGGAGATGACGGAGCGCATCTGCGCCGCCACTTCGGACATGACCAGCGTCTGAACGTAGGCGGGGCCGACGAATTTGTGCAGATAGCCGACGTTGCGCTCCACGAGGCGGAAGCGCACGGACACCTCCACCTTCATCACCAGGCCGTCGGAGGAGAGGGCGTCGTACGTCTCGGTCACCTGCTGGAGGCGCGTGTCGTAGGCGTACATCCGGTTGAACGGCATGATGACATGCAGCCCCTCGCCGAAGATCTGCTCGGTGACCGTTCCACCGAACAGGCGCTCCCACTTCACGCCCACATGGCCCGGGGGGATGGTGACGAAGATCCGGTCCAGGAAATAGACGGTGATCAGGGCGATGCCGATGACCGTCACGATCAGCGGATAGGCGTTCCGGCGCGCCCACGCCTCGATGCGACGCCAGGACGACGTGATGGGCGTCGTCACCGCAGTTCCGGACATGGCGCTTCGATCCTTCGTTCAATGGACGTGATTTTGCCCAGCTCCATCGTCACGCGCACGTTGGCGACATGGAAAAAGGCGTCGTCGTGGGAGACGGCGATGATGGTCTTGCCCCTGGCCCGCAGCGCGGGAAGGATTTCGTCGTAGAAGCGCGCCCGCGAGGGCGGATCCTGTTCGGCGGCCCACTCGTCGAAGACAAGGATCTCCTTGTCCTCCATCAGCATCTCCACGAGTGCCAATCGCTTGCGCTGGCCGGTGGACAGCTTGATGGTCTCGAAGCGGTCGTCCTGGTAGCTGGTCTTGCCCGTCAGGCCCGTGTAGTCCAGCAGGGCGTCGAGCCGCTCCAGGTCGATGGTCTCCAGGCCGTAGAGCCGCGTGAACAGGTGGTGGTTGGTGAAGATCACCCCGAAAAGCTCGCGGTAGCGCTGGACGCTGCCGGGGGTGACGGTCTGGCCGTCCACCGTGATCGTGCCGTTGGTCGGCCGGTAGAGGCCGGTCAGCAGGTGCAGCATGGTCGATTTGCCGGACCCGTTGCCGCCGACGATCAGCACCAGATCGCCCTTGCGGATTTCCAGGTCCAGCGGCCCCGCGCGGAAGGGCTTCAGTTCCGGTGTGGTGTGGTGGACGAAGGTCACCCCGGACAGCGCCACCGACTGCGCGAAGGGCAGGGGCCTCGCCGGGGCGTCCCCGTCCGGAGCCGGCGACCAGCTGTCGAACGCGGTCAGGTGGGCGGCTTCCTCCTCGGCCATGCGGTCGACGGTGGCTTCCAGCTCCATCACGTTGTCGGCGGCGGCGTTGACGTTGATCAGCACCTGCAGGGCGCCCACGAAGGTGTTGAGCGGCCCCATCAGGAAGACCATGCAGATGGCCGTCTTCAGCATCACCTCGTGGAAGGTCGGATCGACCTTGGGGGCGATGAACACCACCAGCCCGGTCAGCACCATGTAGGACACCTGGGCCATGACCAGCTGCTGCGCCAGCAGCCGCTGCACCCGCTTGCGCCGCACCCCCAGCGTCTCCGACATGCGGCTGACCACGGCGCGCAGGCCCAGGCGCTTGCGGCTGTCCAGCTTCGTCTCGCGGAACCCGTCGAGCGCGTCGCCCACCACCTCGTTCAGCGCCGTCTCGTCGCCGTAGGCCGCCGCCATGTCGGCGCGGATGCGCCGGAAGATGGCGGCCTGGGTGGACAGCGTGAAGGCCGCCCCGAAGAAGATGAAGAAGAAGGCGGTCTGCGACAGCGAACCGACGAACAGCATCGTGAACAGGATGGTGGTCCCCGCCTGGATGGCGTTGAACAGCGTGATCACGGCCTTGCCGATGGCCGGCAGCTCGGTGTTCAGGACGGCGTTGACCGCACCCTGGGACAGCTTCTCATGGTGGCGCAGCTCGGCCCGTTGCAGCTTGTCGATGATGCGCACCCGCAGGCGGTGCACGATGTCCTCGATCTCGGCGGAGATGCGCTCCAGCTCGAAGGCGTGCAGGACCTTGTAGGCGACCACCAGGATGCCGAAGAAGAAGAACTGCTCCAGCATGCGCCGGGGGTCGTCGGCGACGTTGATCGCGCCGACCACCGTGCCCAGCACCCCCGACCGGCAGGCCCCCGACAGGGCCGAGCCGATGGCGATGCGGGGAATGGGAACCCGGCTTTCCTTGTTCAGAAGGGCAATCCACGACATGGCGCCGGCTCAGCCCCCGGTTCGGGCCACGGTCCGATCGATGATCGATGCGGCGACGATGGCGTTGGGGATGCTGATGACCCGGTCGTCGGCGGTGGCGAGGACGGTGGCGCGCCAGCCGACCTCCACCACCCGGCCCTCGCCGAGATTGCCGATGCGCACCTCGTCGCCCACCTGGAAGAGCCGTTCGGGGGCCATTGCCATGCCGGCGATCAGGCTGGCGATCTGCCGGTGCATGGCGAAGCCGGGCACGGCGACGACGAGGCCGATGCCGGCGGCCACGAGGGTCACCGGCTGCTGGAAGACATAGACGGCCATCCCCAGCCCGGCTGCGATGAGGATGACGGCGGACACGAGCAGGCGCAGGAAACCCGGCGCCCGGCGCCCCGTCCGCGCGGCGAAGCCGTCCCACGCCAGCCGCGCCACCAGAGCGTTGACCGTGACCGCGCCGAGCAGCCACAGGGCCACGTCCACCGCCTTGACGACCTGGGCCGGCGTGGCGGGCAGACGGCTCGCCCACGGCCCGACCAGCCCGATTTCTGCCACGTAGATCAGGGCCAGCGCGGCCAGGGCCAGGGCCAGCGGCATGAGCGCGCGGACCACAGGGCGGCGGCGCAGCGCGCAATCCAGCGCGACCAGTCCGGTGAGCAGGAGGCCAAGCCCGCCGGTGACCAGCCCGGGTTCGGGCACCGCAAGGGCGCGGCGGATGCGGGTTCCCGCCTCGCTCACGTCCAGGCTGGTGGCGAAGGTGGAGTAGGGGAAGCGCTCGACGCTGGCGTCCAGGGCGTCGGGCTCGCCGCGGAACGGCGCCGGCAGGCGGTCGGACAGGACCGCCGCCCGCGTCAGCGTCCATCCGCTGCCCGGAGTCAGGAATCCGCTGCGCGCGAACTCCGCCGTCAGGTCGGCAACGCTCTTCGCCGGGACCGTGCTGTCGGGCACATAGACGATCCGCTCGGCGGTCGCGCCGCGGTTGCGGAACGAGATGGCGAGTTGGTGGTGCCCGAACGGAACGGCGCCGCCGCCGGCGTCCAGACGGAAGCGGCCGCTGACCCGGTACAGGCGGTAGGTGACGCCCTGGACGGTGTAGTCCTTCTCAGGCGCGCCCAGCGTGATGGGCTCGACGGCGGTGGGGAAGGTGACGTCGGCCACCGGCGCGTCGCCCTGGTAGCGGAACCACAGCTCGAACTCGGCGGAGAAGCGGCCGTTGTCGGGGTCGATCTCCCACCGGCCGGTTGGCCGCAGCCCGGTGTAGACGATGGTGTTGCGGTACAGGTACTCGTCCTCGAACCGGACGATTTCCCCCCGCTCCAGACGGCGGTCCAGGTCGCGCAGCGCCCTGGGATTGGACACGAGTGTCAGCTGCGACAGCGGGGTGATGACCCGGCTCTGGAACATGCCCATGGAGATGGGCTTTTTCGGGTCGCCCCCGCCTTCGAAGAAGATCGGGCCGGTGATGCCGTCGAAGGCGCTGTCCGGCGACGTCAGCCCGGCCAGATAGTCCCGCACCGCCTCGCGGTCGCGCCGCACGGAATCGGTGCCGCCCAGGATCTTCTTCGCGGCGACGGCCTTCAACGCCAGCCCGACGGCGTCGTAGGCGAAGGCGGACTGCCACGGCGGCCGGTACCCGTAGGTCTGTTCGAACCGGTCGCGGAACGCGAGCGCCACGCTGCTGGACACGTCGTAGATCAGCGGCATGGTGACGAACAGGCCGTTCGTGTAGAAGCCCGGGTTCTGGCGCTCCCTGGGCAGGTCGGCGAAGCTGTTCGCGAAGGCCTCGCGCCCCAGGACGTCGGGGCCGATCACCGGATTGTCCAGGCCGCGGTCGCGGATGGCCGTCAGCACGGCCTTGGCGTGATCGCTTCCCGCCATCAGGAACACCACCGCCCCGCGGCCGGTCCCGGCCAGGAAGTCCGCAAGCTCCTCCACCGCCCTGGCGTTCACCGCCTTGTCGTCGGGCGACAGCGGCCAGCGCTTGCGCATGGTGAGGCCGACATCGACCGCCGCCTTGCCCACGGTTTCGGCCATCTGGCTGGAATAGGCATCGTTCGCGTTCACCAGCACGCCCTCCGTGCGCCCCAGCATGAGGCGGGCGTAGCGGGCCATGAAGCGGGCCTGATAACTGTTGTTGAAGATGGTCCGGAAATACCAGCCGTTGCCGGTCAGCGCGTCGTGGGTGGCGGTGGGCGTGATCGCCGGCACGCCGAACCGTGCGTAGATGGGGGCTGCGGCCAGCGAGGCGCCGCTGCCGTTGTGACCGATCACCGCGACGGCCGAGCCGCGCTGGCCGATCGTGTAGGCGATGTCCTGGGCCTTTTCCGCGTTGTCGTGGTCGTCGTGCACCTCCAACGCCACGGGCCTGCCGTTGACGCCGCCGGCCTGGTTGACGTCCTTCACGAACAGTCGGGCAGCGTCCAGCGTGGTCCGGCCGTTCGCCGTCGAAACCCCACCCGCGAAGGCAAGCACGACGGGATCCGCCGCGTTCTCGGAGCCGGCGACCGTAGCGACGATGGCCGCCGTTGCCGCCAATGCGGCGCCCGCCACCGCGCCGACGATCACCCGCCGACGCTTGCCGGCCATCCCTTCAGCGAATGTTCTCAAACTCACGATGCGACTTTCAAGGGGACGCGGCGGCCGACGTTCTTTGCAAACGGGCGCCAAGCCACCGGGTGAAGATCAAGTGCCTGAACGGCGGCGCATCGTAATTCGTGGTTGTGAATAGAATGTGAATAAGATGTGGACAGCCGTTCACATGGTGTATCCAGCCGCTTTATCGCGATCGTCGCAACTGATATAGGGATCGCCGAAAACTGATTCCATCAGGTAACCCGCAAATTGCTTTTAGGTTGGTCGCGGGACTTGCCGATCACGCTCACGACTCTCCTGGAGATTGCAATATGTCCGACGTTGTTGCTGCGCCCGAAGATGCCGCCAACCCTGAGTTGGCCGCCCCTGCGCACAATCCGGCAACCATCAGCAAGAGCCGGTTGGACGAGGCGAATTCGATCATCACGAAATACGCGGCCTTCGGTTTCGGCGGCGGGGTGATTCCCTTCCCCATGATGGACATCGCGGCGGTCGCCGGCGTTCAGCTGAAGATGCTGGCCGAGCTGTCCAAGATCTACGAGGTGGAGTTCGTCGAGAACTGGGGCAAAACGTCCCTTTCGGCGCTGGTCGGCGGCGCCATGCCGCACATGCTGGCGGTCGGGACCGTCGGCTCGCTGATCAAGGCGATCCCCGTGGTCGGTTCGGCGGTCGGTTTCGCGACCGTGCCGCTTCTGGCCGCGGCGAGCACCTATGCTGTCGGCAAGGTGTTCATCCAGCATTTCGAGTCCGGCGGCACCTTCCTGGATTTCGACGCCGTTGCCGCCCGCACCTACTTCCGCGAGCAGTTCGCCAAGGGCAAGGAGCTGTTCCAGAAGCAGGCCGCGAAGCTGAAGAACCGGCGCGGCAAGGCCGAGGACGTCGCCGTGGAGACGGAGACCGCCCCGGTGGAGCCCGCCCCGGTGGAGTCCGAAGCCGCCGCCACGTCGCCCCTGGCTTCCGAACCGGCCGTCGCGGTTGAAGCCACCGGCGAGGAAGACGTGACCCGCGCCGCTCCCCTGCATGTCCGCCGGCCGGTCCAGCAGACCACCGAGGGGTGATGGCTCTCTCCCGGCGCGGCTTGTTGGGCGGTTTGCTGGGCGGCGTCGCGGCCGCGGGTGTCACGGGCGTTACTCCGCACCACGCGGGTGCCGCACCGGCGCCCGCGCCGGTCCCCGTGGCGGAGCATCGGCCCAGCTTCCGGCTCGCGACCGACGGCATCGCCAGCCCCTTCTACGCGGTCGGCGTCAGCCTGTCCGCCCTGGTCAAGATGCGGGTGCCGGCCGAGCTGGACCTGGATCTCTACCCGATGGCCAGCCTCGGGTCGTGGCAGAACGCCGTCCTGCTCCGCAAGGGACGGGCGGAATTCGCCATGATGGAAGCGCTGTTCGGCCATTGGGCGCGGCAGGGCGCCGGGCTGTTCCGTGACGCCGGTCCGGACCCCTCGCTTCGGGCGGTGGCCGGGCTGTGGCCCAATGTGGAGCATGTGCTGATCCAATCCCGCCGGGTCGCCACCGGAACGGTTGCCGACCTCGGCAACCTGGACGGGGCGCCCTTTTCGGTGGGGCCGCGCGGGTCGAGCACGGAGGCGACGAGCCATCTGATCCTCGCCCGGGCCGGGGCGGACATCCGCCGGGCGGTGACGGTCGTCAACAACGCCGACATCGAAGGGGCCTCCGCGCTGATGATGGGCGACGTGGCCGGCATGGCGCTGGGGGGCGGGCTGCCGGTCTCGACGGTGGACGCGGTGCTGTCGCGCGATCCGTCCGCGGTGCGCATTCTCGATTTCACCGACCGCCAGCGGCTCGCCATCGACCGGGGCCTGGGCATGTTCGTGCGGCACGTCATTCCGCCCGGCACCTACACCGGGCAGGAGCAGCCGGTCTCCACCATCGGCCAGCGGACCTTCCTGGCGGTGCGCGCCGACGTGGACGAGGCGGCCGTCTACACCATCACCCGCGCCATCATGGAAAACCTCCCGATCCTGGCCAACGGCCATCGCGCCGCGGCCTCGCTGTCCGCCGCCGGGGCGGTGGACGGCCTGCCGGTGCCCCTGCATCCGGGAGCGGCCCGCTATTTCGCCGAGATCGGCCTGACCACGGCCGCCAAATGAGCGCAGTTTTCGAGACCAGAACCGCTGAGATAAGGAAAAGGGATCGGCGATGATATTCTTCTATCTGGCCTTTGCCGCCTACGTCGTCGTCTGCCTGATCGTCGCGTCCTACGGCCGAAGCCGGCGTATCGGGACGACCGGATTCTTCCTGCTGTCCCTGTTGTTCACGCCGGTGCTGGTGGCCTTGCTCCTGCTGGTGACGGGGCAGGGGGGGCGCGAGCCGCCACGGCAGATCGAGCGTTCGTAGATGGGCTTCATCGACCTGATCCGGCGCGAGGGCAAGCTTCCCTTCGCCGTCTTCATTTCCATGGGCGCGGCGCTGGCGCTGGCCGATGTCCTGATCCTGGTCATCATCAACCAGGTGGTCTGGAGCCAGGACATCCGCTCCCTTCCGCCCCAGTACCCGCTGCTGTTCGCCCTGTTCGTGGCCGGGCGCCATTTCGCCCAGGGCTATGTCCTGCAGGTCGGCGGCGACGAGATCATGCGGGTGATCCACCAGGTGCGGATCCGGCTGATCGAGAAGGTCCGCCGCATCGACATGAAGTCGGCGGAGCTGACCGACCAGTCCAACTTCCTGATCAACACCGTCTCCAACGTTTCGGCCATCGGCTATCTGTCGTTCTTCGTGGCGATCCTGTTCAAGGACGTGCTGCAGGTCCTGTTCATCGCCCTCTACATCTACACCCTGTCGCCGGCCCAGTTCGTCATCGTCGCGGCGATGATGGCGGTGATCGCCATGACCTATTGGGAAGCCGCCCACCGCATCGACGGCCGCATGCAGGCCATGCAGCATTCGGACGAGCATTTCCTCAACGTCGCCTCCGAACTGCTCAACGGCTTTCGCGAAGCCAAGATGAACCGGCGGCTTTCCGACGCGATCAACGCCGAGATCGGCAGGGTCTCCAAGCAGAGCTATCTCGACAACTGCTCGCTGCGCACCAACGTGCTGAAGGGTTACGGCAGCGCCGAGCTGATCCTGTTCGTCTTCCTGGGCGCGCTGATCTTCATCGAGCCCCGCTTCACGGACACCCCCACCAGCGTCGTCATCCAAGTGGCCGTGGCGGTCACCTTCATCTTCGGCGTGGTGCGCGAAGCCATGGGCACCTCCACGGAGTTCATGATCCTGGGCCGCATCGCCGGCGCGCTGACCGACCTGGAGCGCCAGCTCGACAAGCTGGAGCGCGACGAGCCGGAAGTCCCCCCGCAGCCGATCACTGAACCGGTGCGGACGCTGGAGCTGCGCGGCGTGACCTACGACAACATCGACGTGCTGGCCAAGACGCGGTTCACCGTGGGGCCGGCCGACATGGCGCTGAAGGGCGGCGAGATCGTCTTCCTGACCGGCAGCAACGGGTCCGGCAAGTCAACCCTTCTGCGGGTCGTGTGCGGCCTGTACGGCGCGCATGCCGGCGACATGGTGGTGAATGGGGAGACGATCGGCCCGGACCAGCTGGCGCGCTACCGCTCGCTGTTCTCGGTCGTGTTCGCGGACCACTATCTCTTTTCGAAGCTTTACGGCGCCGAGGTCGACCAGGAGAAGGTCGATCGGCTGCTGGACGAGCTGGGGCTGACCGGCAAGACGGAGCTGAAGGACGGCACCTTCTCGACGCTGCGGCTGTCCTCGGGGCAGCGCACGCGCGTCGCGCTGATCATCGCCATGCTGGAGGACCGGCCCGTCTACGTGTTCGACGAATGGGCCGCCGACCAGGACCCTTATTTCCGGGAACGCTTCTACCACCACATCCTTCCCGGCCTGCGCGACCAGGGAAAGCTGGTCATCGCGGTCACCCACGACAAGGAGTTCTTCGGCTGCTGCGACCGCCTGTTCGACGTGCGCACCGGCGTGCCGCACGAAATGGCGGTTTGCTGAAGGGCCTTTGCCCTGTTCGAACACAAGCGTATTGTGGCATTTGCTTCAATTGCTAAAGGGAAACCGTCTCTGCCCTTCCCGTGTCGCGCGACTGAATTGGGCTGGCTTCTCACCATAGGCGTTCCATGATCCTGAAGACTTTCCGGCACGTCCTCCTGCGCCGGGGCGGCCCGATCACGATGGTGGCGCTGGTCCTGACGCTGTTGTCCGCCACCGCCGGTCCGGCCGCCGCCGCGTCGCCGACCCTGGCGGCGGCGAAGGAGCGGGGAACCATCCGGTGCGGGGTCAGTACGGGCGTGGTCGGCTTCTCCATCCGGAATGCGCAGGGGCGCTGGACCGGATTCGACGCGGATTTCTGCCGGGCGGTGGCCGCCGCCGTGCTGGGCGACGCCGAACGGGTCGATTTCGTGCCCGCCACCACGGCCGAGGGGCTGAAACTGCTGGAATCCGGCGAGATCGACGTGCTCAGCCGCAGCACCACGATCACGCTGACCCGGCTGGCCGCCGGCGGCTTTCAACCGGTGGGAGTCAGCTATTACGACGGCCAGGGCTTTCTCGTGCGCCGGTCCCGCAACATCCGGACGGTGCGGCAGATGGCCAATCTGGCGATCTGCTTCCAGCGGGGGACGACCTCCGAAACCAACCTGATCGAGCATTTCCGATCGCTCAACATCCCCTTCCGCCCCGTGGCGAAGGGACCCTTGCGCGAGATGGTCGAGAGCTACCGGTCGGGCGAATGCGACGTGATGACGTCGGATTCCGCCGCGCTGGCCGCGCTCCGGGTCATGGAGATGGCGCAGCCGGACGAGCATGTCGTCATGCGCCAGCGCATCTCGAAGGAACCGCTCGGCCCGCTGGTGCGCAAGGGCGACGACGCTTGGCTGGAGATCGTGCGCTGGACGCTCGCCGCCATGGTCGAGGCGGAGGAACTCGGTGTGACGCGCCGCAACGCGGGAGAGATGCGCGGGAGCGACGTGGCGCGGATCCGGCGGATCGTCGGCCTCGTCCCCCACTTCGGCGAGCCGCTGGGCCTCGACGACGAATGGGCGTTCCGGATCGTGTCGCAGGTCGGAAACTACGGCGACGTGTTCGAGGCGAACGTGGGGCCGCGCACGCCGCTGAAGCTTGAGCGTGGGCTGAATGAACTCTGGACCAAGGGCGGCCTCCTCATCGCCTTGCCCCTGCGCTGAGCCGCGCGCGACCGCCGGGAGGCGGTCTCCTGAAAGAAGCGACCGCCTCCCGGCGGTTCGGTGGAAGAGTCGAACGGCAGTGAGCCCAGCATGACCATACGGACCCGCTTCCACATCATCTTCGCCCTCATCGCCGCGCTGATCGTCGCGCTGGCGCTGGGCAGCCTGTCGGCGGTTGGCCTGTCGCAGACCCAGGTGGAGCGCATCCACCGCGGCGCCCTTCTGCCCTCGCTCGATCTCAAGACGGTGTCGGACGCCTACACCACGGCGGCGATCGTGTCGGCCGTCCGGGTCCGCGTCGGCGACATGCCGTGGGAGGAGGGCGAGGCCGCCGTCCGACGCGCCAAGGATGCCGCCGGGCCGGCGTGGGAGCGCTATGTCGCGCACGTCAAGACGCCGGCCGAACGCGATCTGGTCCGCTCGGCGCGGGACAACATGGACGAGGCGAACGCGGCGCTGGACGAGCTGATCGACATCCTGGGCGCCCAGGACATCGCCGGCCTGACCGCCTTCATCGCCCGCGACATGTACCCGTCGGTCAACCCGCTGCTGGTCGCCATCCAGAAGCTGACGGAGATGCAGGACCGCTACGGCGAGAGCATCTACACATCCGCGCTGGACGAGGTGGAGGCCTTCCGCCAGCGGCTCGTGATCCTGCTCGCGGCCACGGCGGTGATGTTCCTGCTGGCCTTCAGCACCCTGCGCAGCCGGGTCATCCGGCCGCTGGTCACCATGACCGGCGCGATGTCGGCGGTCGCCGGGGGCGATCTGGACCGCCCGATCCCCTCCAAGGGCCGGCACGACGAGATGGGGGCGCTGGCGTCGGCCCTGTCGCGCTTCCGCGACAACGCCCGGCAGCTGCGCGACGACGAGCGGATGCTCCGCGAGCTCGCCGAGGAGCTGCGCGTCGCGCGCGACCGGGCGGAGGACGCCACGCGGGCGAAATCCTCCTTCCTGGCGATGATGAGCCACGAGATCCGCACCCCCATGAACGGCGTCATCGCCATGGCGGAGATGCTGGACCAGACGGAGCTGACCGACGACCAGCGCGGCATGCTGGACATCGTCCGCGCGTCCTCCACCACGCTGCTGACGCTCATCAACGACATCCTGGACTTCTCGAAGATCGAGGCCGGACGCCTGGAGCTGGAGGCGATCGAGCTGAACCTGACCGACGTGGTCGAAGGCACCGCCGAGATGCTGGAGGGCCGGGCCGAGGAGAAGGGCCTGGAGCTGGTCGTGGACATCGACCCGCAGGTCCCGGCGGCGCTGCTGGGCGATCCCACGCGCATCCGGCAGGTGCTCATCAATCTGGTCGGCAACGCCATCAAGTTCACGGCGGAGGGCACCATCGTCGTGACGGTGACGAACCTCGGCGCGGTTCCTGGAGATTCCGGGGCGGCGCTCCTGCGGTTCGAGGTGCGGGACGGCGGCATCGGCCTGACGCCGGAACAGTGCGGCAAGCTGTTCCAGCCCTTCCAGCAGGCCGACAGCTCGACCTCCCGCCAGTATGGCGGAACCGGCCTGGGGCTGGCGATCTGCCACAAGCTGTGCAGCATGATGGGGGGCACCATCGGCGTTTTCTCCACGCCGGGGGTGGGATCGACCTTCTGGTTCGAACTGCCGCTGACGGTCGCGTCCGCGGATCCATTGCGCCCCTCTGTGGACATCCACGACGCCGTCGTCGTCGCCGCCGGCTTCGAAGGACCGGTCAGGGAAGCGCTCGCCCACACGCTGGAGGCCGCCGGGGTGCGCGACGTGCGCTGGACCGGCTTCGAGGGCCGGGACCTGGCCGACGCCGTTGCCGCCGGTTCCGCTGATGGACGGCGCTGCGTCGCGCTGCTGCGCGCCCTGGCGCTCGACGACGAGGCGCTGACCGCGGGCCGGGACCTTGTGGCGCAGGGGGGAGACGGCGGGCCGGCGGTGGTCCTCGTCGCCAACCGCATGCTCGCCTCGACGCTGGCCGAGGCGCACCGCATCGGCCTGTTCTGCACGCTGACGCTGCCGTTGCGCCGCCAAAGGCTGTGGCACGTGCTGGCGGCGGGCATCGGCCGGGCGAGCCTGGAACGGCGGGAGCATCAGGCGGACCCGAAGGTCTCCGGCTGGGAGGCGCCCTCCGTCGAGGAGGCGCGGGAAGCGGGCGCACTGATCCTGGTCGCGGAGGACAACCCGACCAACCAGGTGGTCATCCGGCGCATGATGTCCCAGGGCGGCTACGCCATGGAGCTGGCCGGCAACGGGCTGGAGGCTCTGGACCGCTACCGCGGCGGTCGGTACGGCCTGCTGCTCACCGACTTCCACATGCCGGAGATGGACGGCTTCGCCCTTACGGCGGCCATCCGGGATCTGGAGGGCGGCGACGGGACCGGCGCGCGCCTGCCCATCGTGGCGCTGACCGCCGACGCCCTGCCGGGAACGGAGCAGCGCTGCCTGGAAGCCGGCATGGACGCCTATCTGACCAAGCCGGTGGACGCCCGGCAGCTGTTCGCGCTTCTGGAGCGGCTTCTGCCGCAGGCCACGGCGCTGCGCCGCCGGGCCGAGCCCCGGAAATCCACAGCCAAAGCCGCTGCCGCCGTTGCGCCGCCCGTGCGCCCGGAAATCGCCGTGGATCCCGAAATCCTCGACCTCGACCGCCTGAGGGAAGCCTTCGGCGACGACCTGGACGAGGCGGCGCCCCTCATGCGCGGCTTCCTGGAGAACGCGGGCGGCACCATCAGCGCCATCGGCGCCGCGCTGGAGGCGGGAGACCTGGGCACGGCGCGCGAGGAAGCCCATTCGCTGAAGGGCGGCGCGCGCTCCCTCGGCGCGGGGCGGCTGGGCCAGTTGGCCAGCGATCTTCAGGACTCCCTGGATGATGGAGACGCCGACACCGCCGCCCTTCTGCACAGCCTGCTCGACCCGACCCTGGACGAACTTTCGGGCGCGGCCGCCCTGGTCTTCGCCGTGCCTGCGAACGGAGAGAACTGATGCCCGACGTTCCTTACGACAAGCTGTCGATCCTGCTGATCGAGGACGAGACGTACACCCGCAACCTGCTGCGCCAGATCCTGACGCAGATCGGGGTCCGGTCCATCAGCGAGCGCAGCAACGGCAAGGACGGGCTGATGGAGATCGTCCGCGCCCGCCCGCACATCGTCTTCTGCGACATCCACATGAAGCCGATGAACGGGCTGCAGGTCCTCCAGGGCGTGCGGACCATCAAGGTCAAGGACCTGGACAAGACGCCCGTCATCATGCTGACGGCCGACAACAACGCCGCATCCGTCCGCACCGCGCTGGAGCACAACGTGAACGGCTACCTCGTGAAGCCGGTCAGTCTGGCGCAAATGAAAGACCGCATCGACGCCGTCTACGCCGCCAGCCCCGAACTCCAGGCCCGCGTGCCCGCGAAGTGATCGCATCGGGGATGGACGCATGTTGCTGTACGGTAAGTAGCTGATTTAGAACGAAAAAACCCCTCTCCCTTGAGGGGAGAGGGGTTGGGGTGAGGGTGGCGCCGGCCGAAGGACGGCCGGAAATTCTATTTTCCGCCCTGCCGGGCGTAACGACCCCTCATCCCAACCCTTCTCCCCGCTCTCGGCGGCCACAGGCCGCCTGTCGCCGTCAGCGCAAACTTCGTTTGCGCGTGAGGCCAAGGGGAGAAGGGCTTTTTGGTAAGCTCAGCCACTCACCTCATCGCAACATGCGTGCATTCCGTAGGAAGTGACCGGAGGCAGGGCAGCCCTCAGGGCACGACGTCCAGGTCGAGGCCGCCGATCACGCGGAGCAGGGTGAAGGCGGCGATGGACACGTCGGCCTGCGCCGACGCCGCGTCGCTCTGCGCGTTGTAGAGCGAGGTTTCACCCGACAGCACGTCGATCAGGGAGCGCCGGCCCTGCTGCCGTTCTTCGCGGGCGAGGCGCAGGAACTCGGCGGCAATGCGCGCCTGATTGTCGAAGTAGCTGTAGGTCTCCCGCGCCGTCTCATAGTTCTGCCACGCGTTGCGGACCTGCTCCTCGATGGCGAGGCGCCGGTCGGCGTAGCGGCTCGCCGACGCGCGGGCCGCCGCCTGGGCGGCGTCGATCGAGTGCAGCGGGGCCATGCCCAGGTTGAAGGGCATGGTCATCTGGACCTTGTAGGAGTCCTCCCGCTTGGTCCCGTTGAGGCCCTGGACGTTGTGCTGGTTGCCGATGTCGATGACCGCGTCGATGCGCGGCGCCAGCTCGGCCCCGCGCACGCGGCCGACCTCGGCGCGGGCGATGTCCACGGACAGGCGCCCGATCTCGGTCTGCGGGCTGCTCTCCAGCGCGTGCCGGACCGCGTCCTCCAGCGTCGGCGGCAGGGCGGACGGCGGCAGGACGACCAGCTTGGCGGTCGCCGCCGGCGGCTCCTCCTCGAACACCGCGCGGTAGCGGTTCAGGGCGTTGACCTGGGCGCCCTGCGCGCGGGCGAGGCGGGCGCGCGCGCCGGCGAGCTGGCTTTTCGCCTGGAGCACGTCCGACGCGTAACCGCCGCCCAGATCGACGCGGCTTTCTTCCAGGCCGGTCTGCTTTTCGATGTTGCGCACCGACTGCCGGGCGTAATCGGTCATCTGCTTGGTGCGGACGAGGTTGATGTGGGCGACCAGCCCTTCCAGCATCACGTCCTGCATGGAATCGCGCACGGTGGTTTCGCTCTGGCGGCGCGCCAGTCCGGCCTTCTCGATCTCGCCGCCGATCCGGCCGAAATCCAGCAGCGGCTGGCGCACCGACACGCCGGCCTGAAAGGCCGGCAGGCGCGAATCCCCGGTCGGGGTGCGCTGGATCTCGCGGCCGGCCTCGGTGGTCAGGCGCAGTTCCGGATACCAGCCGGCCCGTGCCCGCGCGAGGTTGGCGTCGCTGCCCTCCAGGTCGGACTTGGCCGCGGCGACCCGGCGGCTGGTCCCCATCAGCCGCTCCAGCGCGGCGCGCGGCGAGGAATCCGGCGGCGCGGCCTCGGCGGGCGGCAGAATCAGGGGCAACGCCGACAAAGCAAGACCGACCAGCGCGATACGGAACGTCCGATGCGTCCACCGGCGGCGGGCAAGGTGCGTCACAGCAGTCATTTCTCCTGGAAGGCGAACCGCATGGCGTTGAACCAGGGGCTCAACAGATACTCAAGGATGGTCCTCTGCCCGATCCGCACGCTGCACACGACCTGCATGCCGGGGTACAGCTGGTAGCGCCGGCCCGTCCCCTCGAAGGCGGTCTGTTCCGGCAGGATGCGGACCCGGTAGAAGGCGTGCCCGTCGTTGGTGACGGTGGCGTCCGGGCTGACCCGCGCGACCGAGCCGGAGATCGGGCGGAACGCGCTGGAGTCGCTGGAATTCAGGGCGATCTTGGCCGGCTGGTCGGCATGGACGTAGCCGATGTCCTGGATGGGCAGCCGCGCCTCGATCACCAGATGGTCGCCCGCCGGCACCACCTCGGCCAGCGTCTGGCCGGGCTGGATCACGCCGCCCTCGGTGGTGACGTTGACGGTCTTGACGATCCCGTCCACCGGCGCGCGCACCACGGTGCGTTCCTCGATGTTCCGGAACTTCAGGAGGCGCTGCGACAGTTCGTCGAACTGCTGGCGCGCCGTCGCCAGATCGCGCCGCGCCTGTTCGATCGCGCTGCCCTCCACCCAGGCAAGCCGCTCCTTGGCCTCCAGCAGGGCCGCTTCCAGGCGGGGCTGGGCGCTCTGGTCCGCGTCCACCAGCGTGCGCAGCGACTGCTGCTGGCGCAGCAGGTCGAGGTGGCTCATCCGGTTGCTGAGATCCTTGCTGACGAGGTTCTCGCTGATGGTGACCTGACTGGTGACGATCTCCAGCCCGCGGCGGTTGTTGCGCAGGCGGGTCCGCGTCTCCTCCAGTTCCTGCTCCTTTTGGACCACCTGCTGCGCCTGGCTCTTGATCTCGTGGGCGAGGCGGGAGCGGCGGCTGGCGAACAGATCCTCGCTGGCCTGGACGAGCATGGGCACGGCCGCGCGCAGCCGGTCGTCGAAACGGACGGCGGCGGCGTTCTCCGTCTCGGCGGTCAGGCGGGCGATGTCCACTTGGAGGCTGAGCAGGCGCTGCTTCAACTCTTCCGACTCCGCCTGGGCGCGCGTCGGGTCGAGGCGGAACAGGGGGCGGTCCTTCTCGACGCGCTCTCCCTCATGGACCAGGATTTCGGCGACGATGCCGCCTTCCAAATGCTGGATGACCTTGACCCGGCTGGACGGCACCACCTCGCCGCTGGCGGTGGTCACCACGTCCAGCGTGCCGACCGACGCCCAGACCGCCAGCCCGGCCAGCACGACGCCGACCTCGGACAGCAGGCGCACGCGGCCCGGCGGCGTGCTGGCAACCATCGACGCGTTGTGAGGGGCGTCGTGAGGGGCAGGGCGGGTCACGGGACGGCCTCGGCCAGGGGTTGGGGGGAGGCCGGCTGATTGGTGCTGGCCGGCTGGTCGAGACGGACCACGGTCCGCGCGCTCGACAGGATCACCGGGTCGTGCGAGACGATCAGCAGCGTCCGGCCGCGCCGCGCCAGCGCGATCAGCTGCGCGTAGACGATCTGCGCGGCCTCGCGGTCCAGCCCTTCCGAGGGCTCGTCCAACAGGTAGAGGGCGCCGTCGGCCAGCAGCGCCCGCGCCAGGGCGAGCCGGCGCCGGATGCCGGGCGACAGGGTGCGCCCGCCGTTCTCCAGCACCGCGTCCAGGCCCTGCGGGTGGCTGTCCACGAACCGCGCGAGGTCCGCCTCGGCGAGGCAGCGCAGCAGGTCGGCGTCGCTGGCGTCGGGGCGGGCGAGCCGCAGGTTGTCGCGCAGCGTGCCGGGCAGGAACTCCGGCTCCTGGGGCAGGTAGGACACGCGCCCGCGCCACCAGTCCAGCGACAGCTGCCGGACATCCACGCCGTCCGCGAGGATGCGTCCCCGCACCGGGTCGAGCAGCCCGGCGACGACCTTGACCAGCGTCGATTTGCCGGTGCCGTTCCGCCCGGTGACCACCACCACGCCGCCCGGCTCGATGTCGAGGTCCAGGGGGCCGAAGGCCGGCTCCTCCTGGCCGGGGTAGCCGAAGGCCACGCCCCGCAGGCTGATCTGGCCGCGCCAGTCGGGCAGGGTGCGCCCGCCTTCGCGCTCGACCGCGACCTCGGCGAAGCGGCGCGCCTGCGTCAGGGCGGTGCCCGCCTTGTGCAGCGACGCCCCCAGCTGGACGATGCGCCCGAAGGGCATCAGCACGCGCCCGGCGATCATGTTGGCGCCGACCAGCGTCGCCACGTCCAGCTGCCCGGCCACGACCTCCAGCGCGCCGGCCGCGACCACCGCCACGCCGAGCAGGCTCTGCACCACCTGGGTCAGCGATCCCCCGCCGAGCTGGATCCAGCCGATCAGCCGGCCCAACCCCTGCGCCTGCCGGTTCGCCGCCTGCCACAGCGCCATCATCCGGGCCTGACCGCGGAAGTGGCGGATCGTCTCCCCGGTGCCGACCGCCGCGCCGACCAGCGCGCCGGCCTGCGCCGAGGCCTGGGCGAACTGCGCCGTCGGGAGGGCCAGCCGCCGCTGGTCGCGCCACGCCTGGAGCGCCAGGGCCGCGCAGAACAGCGCGGTCACGGCGCCGAGCACGGGCGACAGCAGCGTCAGCACCGCCAGGACCGCCACCGCGAAGGGCAGGTCGGCCAGCGCCGTGATGCCGGCCGGCCCCAGCGCGCCGGCGGCCCGCTCGATCCCCCGCAGCAGATCCTCCTGGACGGCGGCCGGCCAGCCCAGCCGGTCGTTCTGGCGCGCGGTCAGCAGCAGCCCGTAGGTGCCCACGGCAAGCCGCCGCTCCTGGTCGCCGGCGATGGTCTCGGCGATGGACCAGCGCAGCTTGCGCAGCTGGTGTTCGGCCACGACCGCGAGGCCGACCCCGGCGGTCAGGGTCAGCAGCGTGCCGGTGACGCCGTTGCTGACGAAGCGGTTGAGGATCTGGATGGTGTAGAGCGAGACCGCCAGACCGAGCACGCTGATGAGCGCGCTCGCCGCGAGGACCTGCCCGGTCGCCGCCGGCGACCGCGCGAGCCGGGCGAGGATTTCACCCACGCCCGACACGGTGCCCGCCCGGCCTTTGACCATCATGCCGGCTGCTCCACCCGGCCGGCGGCGATGGCCGGAACGGCGGACGCCGGCTCTTCCTCCTCGCCCGGCGGATTGGTCCAGCGGATGCCTTCCTGGCAGAAGCGGTGCCAGACCGTCCGCCGCAGCTCATCCGACATCAGGACCCGGCGCGCCAGACCGGGGGCGGAGAAGGTCGCGTCGTAGCGCGCCACCCACACGCCGCCCGCGCACTCCACACCGACGAACAGGGCGCGCGAGACCGGCGCGCCGGGCGCGGTGATCTCCGGCAGGGTGTCCAGCGCTTCACGGACGATCCTCACGACCCGCTCCGGCTCGTACTGCGGGTGGGTGAAGAAGCTGACCCGCATGAAGGCGTCCTGGATGTCGCTCATGTTGTGGATTTCAGCTTCCGACACCTTGCCGTTGGCGAGCGCCATCATGTGGCCTTCCTCGGCGCGCAGGCGGGTCGTGCGCCAGGTGATGTCCACGACCTTGCCGACGGTGCCGTTCAGCTTGATCGTGTCGCCCACCTTGAAGGGCCGCTCCATGTTCAGGACGATGCCGGAGAACACGTTGGCGATGTTGGCCTGAACCGCCAGACCGATGATCATCGCCATCAGGCCGGAGGTGGCGAGCAGGCTGGTGATGGGCTTGGCGAAGACGAAGGCGACGATGCCCAGGATCGCCAGCACATAGACCACCAGCCGCGCGAACATGCGCACGACGTTGGGGATTTTCCGGCCGGTCTTCATCTCCAGCGGAACCCAGACGAACCGCTCCAGCGTGATGCCCAGCAGACGCGCCGGGACCAGCCACCACAGGGCGCTGTACACCGCGACGATGATGTCCACCGTGTTGGACGGGACGTTCACCAGCGCATAGTCGAGCGCCATGTTGCCGGCCGACATCAGCAGGAGCGGCCAGCAGATCGCCCGCAGCCCCAGCGTCTGCATGCGCCAGAACTGCCCGCGGTCCTTGCGGTCGAGCAGGCTCGCCAGGACGGAGCCGACCAGCGAGAAGATGGCGATGTAGATGAAGGACGAACTCGGCAGGTGGTCGCGGATGTCGAAGGCGTCGGCCTTCAGCACCGCGCCCATGTCGAGCTGCGAGAAGACCGGCTGCGGCTTGCCGAAGCCGACGAAGGCGGGGTCGCCCTCGGAAATGCGCTCGAACACGTCCTGGGAGATCCAGGCCCGCCCCACCGCCCAGCCCGGCGCGCCGGCCAGCGCGCGCAGCCGCGTGAGCATCTCGACCAGCGGGTCGGCGCCGCCGCCGGACTGGGCGAACCAGTTGGCGACGCGCCGGAGCAGCGAACCGTCCTCCGCGTTCCCGGCATCGGCCCGGCCGGCCTCGAAGGAGCTGGCCACCGCGTCCCGGAGGGCGCCGCCGGTGTTCAGGTTCATGCCCAGCACGTCGCTGACGTACATCAGGTTGTTCTGCGCCAGCGTGCGGTGGCGGAAGGCCACGCCGACCACATGCGTGCCGTAGACGCGCTCCGCCTGGGAATAGTTGGTGTAGAAGGTCCCCTTCAGGCGGTAGGACCGGTAGAGCATGTCCCCCGCCTGGACCTCGCGCTCGGGCTTTTCCAAGCGGATCGGCGTGACCGCGTTGTTGAAGACCACATCCTGCGGCGTGAGGTCGCCGCGCCAGCGGAACCACAGATTGAACGCGATGTCCACGGTGCCGGCGTTCGGGTCGAAGTTCGAGATCTTCTCAAGATTCACGCCGGTGTAGACGACGTTCGTCTTGTACATGAACCGGTCGTTGACGTAGAGCGCGCGCCCGGCGACCAGTTCCTCAAGATAGTTCCCGATGTTCTCCTCCCGAATGGGGGAGAGCTGGGTGAGCGATGCGATGAGCGAGGTGCCGTCGAACACGCCGACCACCGCCTTGGGCGCGGCGGCGCCCGCGGCGTCGAAGCTCAGCGGACCCAGAACGCCGTCGTGCGTCCGGCCCGGCTGGGCGAGCGCCGTGCGGATGCGCGCGCGCAGCGCCTTCATGTCCGAAAGGTCGCCGGTCTGGCCCCGGCGCAGGTTCAGCCCCTCGTGCAGCAGGCGGGCGCTCTCGTAGGCGGACGCGACGAGCCAGTCCGGCGGCACGCGGTGTGCCCGCATGTACTCGGCCCGGAAGGTCTGGGCAGTCTCGCCGGCCGTGTCGAACAGCAGCGGCGTGGTGGTCAGCGTGCCGTTCAGGCCGGAGGCCGGCGTGCCCTGCGCGGTCCAGCTCTCGCGGAAGGCGTCCAGGAAGGCGTTGGTGGCGAGGCCGCGCAGACCGAAGGCGCGGTTCTTGACCGAGCCCTGGCGCAGGGCGGCCAGCGCCTTGGCCGCCGGGACGGGATCGGCCAGCACGAAGACGCTGCCGGTGATGCGCTTGTCCCGGATCTCGGCGGCGATCTGGTCGAGCTGGGCCGCCGCATCCGGCGCCGCCGGATCGAAGTCCCAGCGGTTCAGGACGCGCGTTCCGAACCGCTGCATCACCTCGTCGAAGGTCTTGGCGAGAGCCTCGTCCTCGGGCCGGCGCTGGTGGATGATGGACACCATCTTCTCGCCCAGCACGTTGCGCACGTAGTTGGCGAGGAAGCGCGTCTCGAACGTCCGGTCGAAGCTGACGTGGAAGATGCCGGGCTCATTCTCCGGCGCGCCAGAGGAAGAGGAGGCGGTGCGCGGGGCGGGGGTCAGGGCCGGCACCCCGGCGGCGCGGTACACCTCGGCCGCGGCTGCGGCGGCCTCGCCCGACCAGTGCCCGACAACGCCGACGACGCCGGCCGCCGCGATCCGCTCCGCCGCCTTGCGGGCGGTGGCCGGATCGTCGCCGTCATCCACGGCCATGACGCGCAGGGGCATGCCGTTGACGCCGCCGGCGCGGTTGATCTGCGCGGCGAACAGTTCCGCCCCTTCGCGGATGGAACGGCCGAGCGCGGCGCTCGGCCCGGTCAGCGGCGCTACGACACCGATGCGGATTTCCGTGTCGGGGGTGCGGTCGAACGCGATCCGCGTGGCCAGCGAGAGCAGCACGGCCACAGTGCCGGCGATGCCCAAAAAGACCAGAAACAAGGAGCGTTTCGAGAGACCGGCGAGGCGCTCCCGCCAACGGACCTTTACTTCCTCCGGTGCCATGCGCTCGTCGCTCCTGTGCCCCAAGCCGCGCCACCGGCTCGATCAACGATCGGAAGCTGCGGCGCGACCTGCAATGCATCGAAAATTTGGTAGGATTTTCGTTTGCAATCTATCGATCTAGTCCATTCGGCGCAACGAAATAGAGTCCCAGCCGTACGGTCGGATGACTTCGGTTTCTCTTCCCGGTCAATGTTTCAAATCAGTAACAATCCGTTAAAGCGCTGCGAGATGTCACAGATTGTGCGGTCTCTTCGAATAACGTGTGCTCCGTTGACGGGCTGATGCGTTGGCGTATCCGCCATTTTACGGATGCGCGCGCAAAAGTTGCTTCCGGAACATCGCTCGACAAGATCACGCAATCGATTTAGTGTTGCGGAGATTTCCGGCATTGATGCGGCCGTCGGGCACCCCAATCAGCCGGCCGAGGCAGATCACCGCGGTGCGACGAAAAGAATGGAAGCCGATTTTTCCGGTTGGACGGTACCGCAGTCATTCCTCGATGCCATTACCGCGGGTGAGCGCGTTGCGGAGGAGCATGCCGGCGCGCGCCAGGAACTGGTGAAGTTTCTGGCCGAACAGGGCGTCACCGGCGACGAGGCCACCACGGTCGCCGATGGCGTTCTCGCCAAGTATCTCAGCGCGCTGGCAAGCGGCAGCTCGCCCGAGCAGGCGGCCGAGGAGGCGCGCGTCGCCGGGGTCGAGCATGCCCGCCAGATCGAAGCTCCGAAGGACGCCGCCCAGACCTTCGAACAGGCGCTGGCCAGCGGCGCCAACGTTACGGAGGCGTTGAGCAAGGTCGTCGGCAACGCCGGGGCGACGGAACTCGCCGCCGCCTTCGCCAAGGCCACTGCCGCCGCTCCGAACGGCGGCTCCTTCGCCAGCGAGCTTCAGGCCGCCGTTGCCGTGGCCAAGGCACTCCAGGACCAGAGCGGGGTGGCGACATCCGCGGCGCAGCAGCTCATCGCGTCCCTGTCGCTCGGCGGCACCGCCGCGGCGCAGGCGATCGAGGCGGCGGTGGCCGGTCTCTCTCCCGAACAGGCGGTTGGCTTCCTGGCCAACCTGCAGACGACGCTCGCGTCCGGCAGCAGCGCCGAAGCGGCGGTGGCCTCCGCGCAGCAGGCCGCACAGGCGGTGGCCGCGGCGGTCGCGGCCGGCGCCGTCCCCGTCGACGCGGCGGGACGTCTCGCCGCCGCGCTGGCCACGGGCGGGGCCGACGCCCAGGCCGTCGTCGCCGCGATGACATCAGCGCATGGAGAAGCCGGGGCCTCGGCCTTCGCCGAAAAGATGGTGCAGGCGCTGGCATCCGGCAGCAGCCCCGCGTCCGCCATCCAGGCCGCCATGCAGACGGCGTCCGCCACCTCGGCCGCCGCGGCCGCGAGTTCCGTTCCCATGTCGGAAGGCGACCGGCAGATCGCCGGCCTCGCCCAGGGGACGAGTTCGGCCGCCGGCGACAGCGCGCCTTTCGTCCAGGCGCTGGTGACCGCGTTGGCGAGCGGCCAGTCCTCCCAGCTCGCCATGAGCGAGGCGCGGGCGCAGTCCGACGCCGCATCGCGGCAGCAGAGCGATGTGTCGGTTCCGTCCAACCCCCTGCTGGCGGCGCTCGCGTCCGGCCAGAACGCAAACCAGGCCATCCGCGACATGGCGGCGACCACGGGGGGCGACGTCCGGGTGTTCGCGGCCGCCCTGTCGGACGCGCTCGCCTCCGGCACGTCCTTCACGAACGCGATGGAGGGCGCGCGCAGCAACGCCGATGCGGCCTCGACCCAGCTGGCGCAGGCGACCGGCCTGCCGGCCCCGACCCAGAGCGCCAGCGTGTCGCCGCCTGCGCCGGTGGTGGCATCGGACGCATCGCCGTCCTATTCGTCGCCCACATCGCTTTCGCCCAGCACGGCAGCACCGTCTCCTTCCCCGGCACCAGCACCGGCTGCCGCGCCGACCCCGACGCCGCCCGTGTCCATGACCGTGGCACCGACCGCCCCGGCTTTGGCCGAAATGACCTCCCCGGTGGCGGCCACCGCCACGGCGACACCCACGACGCCGGCGCCCCAGACCACGACGCCGACCAGTTCCCCGGAGGTGACGCAGGCTCGGGTGGAAAAAGCCGTGAATCACCTGCCGGAGGTGGCGGCGGCGCGGACCGTCGAGGTTTCCGCCCGCGCCAGCAAGGTCAGTCTGGGCGTCGCGGTGCCGACCGATGCGGACGGGGACACCCTGACCGTCACCGTCACCGGCGTGCCGGGACACGGCACTCTTCAGACTTCGGATGGCAGCGTCGTCGCGGTCGGGCGGACGCTCAGCCTGTCCGACTACGCGTCCCTCTCCTTCGTTCCGGCCGGCGGTTTCGCCGGCGACGCCGGAACCTTGTCGGTCGTGGTGTCCGACGGGCGCGGCGGCACGGCGGAGGCGAAGACCTCCATCCTGCAGACCTACCAGAACACCGCCCCGGTGGCCTCGGGCATGGCCTCCCTCAGCCCGGTGGCCGAAGATGTCACCAGCACGGACGGCGCCTCGGTGGAGTCGCTGTTCGCCGCGCGATTCTCGGATTCCGCGGACGTCGTGAACGGCTATGCGGGCGAACGCTTCGTCGGGGTGGCCGTGGTCGGCAACATGGCCACGGCAGGGCAGGGTGTGTGGCAGTATTCGACGGGAGGCGGCTGGGCCGCCGTGCCCACCGGAGCCGGTGAAGGCGCGGCGCTGCTTCTCGATTCGTCGAGCCGGCTGCGCTTCATCCCGGCTGCGGACTGGAACGGCACGCCGGGCAGCCTGACCGTCCGCGTCGCGGAGAGCGGCGACAGCTTTGCGTCCGGAAGCACGGTTGACCTGACAGGACGGGTAGGCGGCTCCTCGCACTTCAGCGCCGGCACGGTGACGCTGAGCACCCAGGTGCTTCCGGTCGGCGATGCGCCGACGACGACGGACACCGGGACGACGCTGGCGCGGACGGCGGAGGACGCGACGTCCCCGGCCGGTGCCACGGTGGCTTCGCTGTTCTCGTCCCTGTTCTCGGACGGTCGTGACGCCGTTGCGGGCGGCAGCAGCGCCGATTCCTTCGGAGGCGTCGCCATCACCGCGAACGCCGCCGGCACCTTGCAGGGCATTTGGCAGTATTCGACCGACGGTGTCCGCTGGACCGCCGTTCCAAGCGGCCTTTCCGATGGCTCCGCGCTGGTGCTGGACGCGGCGGCGCAACTGCGCTTCCTGCCCTCGGCCGACTGGAACGGCACGCCCGGAGCGTTGACAGCCCGGCTCTACGACAGCAGCGCGACCGTGGTTTCCGGTACGACGGTCAGCCTGTCGTCCGCCGCGAACGCCTCGGCCTTCACCGCCACGTCGGTGACGCTCGCCACCAGCGTCACGGCCGTGAACGACGCGCCGGTGGCTTCGGGCTCGGCGACGCTGGCCAGCGTCAGTGAGGACGCCACGCCGGCCGGGGCCACCGTGGCCTCGTTGTTCGCGGCGAACTTCTCCGACGTGGCGGACGCGGTGTCGGGCGGCAGCAACGCCAATGTGCTGGCCGGCATCGCCGTGGTCGGCAACGCGGCGACCGCGGCGCAAGGCGTGTGGCAGTACTCCAGCGACGGCGGGGCCAGCTGGACGGCAGTGTCCACCACTCTGTCGGCCAACGCCGCGCTGCTGCTGAGCGCGTCCACGCTGCTGCGCTTTCTGCCGGCGGCGGACTGGAACGGCGCGCCGGGCGGCCTGACCGTTCATCTCGCCGACGGCTCGACCACCCTCACGACCGGCGCGACCGCGAACCTGACGGCGACCGGCGGCGTCTCCGCCTACAGCGTGGGCACGGTGACGCTCGCCACCAGCGTCACGGCGGTGAATGACGCGCCGGTGCCCAGCGGCGATGGCGCCCTCGCTGGCGTTGCAGAGGACACGGCCAGCCCCGCCGGCGCCACGGTGGCGGCGTTGGTCGGGGGCTCCTTCTCCGACGCGGCGGACGCGGTGAGCGGAGGCAGCAGCGCCGACACTCTNCCGGCATCGCCGTGGTCGGCAACGCGGCGACGGCGGCGCAGGGCGTGTGGCAGTATTCCAGCAATGGCGGCGCCAGCTGGACGGCGGTGTCCACCACCCTCTCGACCAGCGCGGCGTTGCTGCTGGACAGCGCGGCCCTGCTGCGCTTCGTGCCGGCGGCCAACTGGAACGGCACGCCGGGCAGCCTGACCGTTCGCCTGGTGGAAGACGGCGCGACGGTCACCTTCGGCAGCACCGTGGACCTGTCGGCTGCTGGCAGCACCGGTGGGACCACGGCGATCAGCGCGGAGAACGTGGTGGTGGGCACCACGGTCAACCCAGTCAACGACGCGCCGGTGGCTGCGGGCTCGGCGACGCTGACCAGCGTCAACGAGGACGCCGCGCCGGCCGGGGCCACCGTGGCCTCCCTGTTCGCGGCGAACTTCTCCGACGCGGCGGACGCGGTGTCGGGCGGGAGCAGCGCCAACACGCTGGCGGGCATCGCCGTGGTCGGCAACGCGGCGCGGATGACGTCGGGGCAGGGGGGGTGGCAGTATTCCGTCACCAGCGGCGTGTGGCTCGACATCCCGGAGACCGTCTCCGACGGCGCGGCGCTGGTGCTGGACAGCACGGCCAAGCTGCGCCTTCTGCCGGCGGCGGACTGGAACGGCACGCCGGGCAGCCTGACGGTGAAGCTGATCGACAGCTCCGGCACGGTCACCGCCGGCACGACCATGAACGTCAGCTTCGGGACCGGCGGCGCGTCGACGGTCAGCGCCGGCACGGTCACGCTCGCCACCAGCGTCACGGCCGTGAACGACGCGCCGCTCGCCTCGGGCAACGCCACGCTGACCAGCGTCAACGAGGACGCCACGCCCGCCGGAGCCACCGTGGCCGCCCTGTTCGCGGCGAACTTCTCCGATGTAGCGGATGCGGTGAGCGGAGGCAGCAGCGCCGACGCGCTGGGCGGCATCGCCGTGGTCGGCAACGCGGCGACCACGGCGCAAGGCGTGTGGCAGTACTCCGGCAACGGTGGGGCCAGCTGGACGGCGGTGTCCACCACTCTGTCCGCCAACGCTGCGCTGCTGCTCAGCGCTTCCACGCTGCTGCGCTTCGTGCCGGCGGCCAATTGGAACGGCACGCCGGGCGCTCTGACCGTCCATCTTGCCGATGGCAGCACGACGGTGGTCACCGGGACCACGGTGGGCCTGTCCATGGTCGGCAGCACCGGCGGAACCACGCCCTACAGCACCGGATCGGTGATGCTCGCCACTGGCGTCACGGCCGTGAACGACGCGCCGGTGGCTTCGGGTTCGGCGACGCTGGCCAGCGTCAGCGAGGATGCCACGCCGGCCGGGGCCACCGTGGCCGCCCTGTTCGCGGCCAACTTCTCCGACGCGGCGGATGCGGTGAGCGGAGGCAGCAGCGCCAATGCGCTGGGGGGCGTGGCGGTGGTCGGCAACGCAGCGACCGCGGCGCAGGGTGTGTGGCAGTATTCCAGCAACGGCGGGGCCAGCTGGACCAGCATCGCCACCACTCTGTCCGCCAGCGCCGCGCTGCAGCTCAGCGCGTCCACGCTGCTGCGCTTTCTGCCGGCGGCGGACTGGAACGGCACGCCGGGCGCTCTGACCGTCCATCTCGCCGACGGCAGCACGACGGTGGTCACCGGCGCCACGGTGGACCTGTCCACGGTCGGCAGCACCGGCGGGGCCACGCCCTACAGCACCGGATTGGTGACCCTCGCCACCAGCGTCAGCCCGGTCAACGACGCGCCGGTGGCCTCGGGTTCCGCGACGCTAACCAGCGTCAACGAGGACGCCACGCCCGCCGGGGCCACGGTGGCCTCTCTGTTCGCGGCGAACTTCTCGGATGCGGCGGATGCGGTGTCGGGCGGGAGCAGCGCCAATGCGCTGGGCGGCGTGGCGGTGGTCGGCAACGCGGCGACGGCGGCGCAGGGCGTGTGGCAGTACTCCAGCAACGGCGGGGCCAGCTGGACCGTGGTGTCCACCACTCTGTCCGCCAACGCTGCGCTGCTGCTCAGCGCGTCCACGCAGCTGCGCTTCCTGCCGGCGGCGGACTGGAACGGCACGCCGGGTGGGCTGACCGTCCATCTTGCCGACGGCAGCACGACGGTGGTCACCGGGACCACGGTGGACCTGTCCACGGTCGGCAGCACCGGCGGGACCACGCCCTACAGCACTGGAGCGGTGACGCTCGCCACCGGGATCACGGCGGTGAACGACGCGCCGGTGGCTTCGGGCTCGGCGACGCTGGCCAGCGTCAGCGAGGACGCCACGCCGGCCGGGGCCACCGTGGCCTCCCTGTTCGCGGCGAACTTCTCCGACGCGGCGGATGCGGTGTCGGGCGGGAGCAGCGCCAATGTGCTGGCCGGCATCGCCGTGGTCGGCAACGCGGCGACCACGGCGCAGGGCGTGTGGCAGTACTCCAGCGACGGCGGGGCCAGCTGGACCAGCATCGCCACCACTCTGTCCGCCAACGCTGCGCTGCTGCTCAGCGCTTCCACCCTGCTGCGCTTCGTGCCGGCGGCTAATTGGAACGGCACGCCGGGCGCTCTGACCGTCCATCTCGCCGACGGCAGCACGACGGTGGTCACCGGGACCACGGTGGACCTGTCCACGGTCGGCAGTACCGGCGGGACCACGCCCTACAGCACCGGGGAGGTGACGCTCGCCACCGGGATCACGGCGGTGAACGACGCGCCGGTCGCTTCGGGCTCGGCGACGCTGGCCAGTGTCAATGAAGATGCCACGCCTACTGGGGCCACGGTGGCCTCTCTGTTCGCGGCGAACTTCTCGGATGCGGCGGATGCGGTGTCGGGTGGGAGCAGCGCCAATGCGCTGGGGGGCGTGGCGGTGGTCGGCAACGCAGCGACCGCGGCGCAGGGCGTGTGGCAGTACTCCAGCAACGGTGGGGCCAGCTGGACCAGCATCGCCACCACTCTGTCCGCCAACGCTGCGCTGCTGCTCAGCGCTTCCACGCTGCTGCGCTTCCTGCCGGCGGCGGACTGGAACGGCACGCCGGGTGGCCTGAGCGTGCATCTCGCCGATGGCAGCACGGCCGTGGTCACTGGGACCACGGTGAACCTGTCCACGGTCGGCAGCACCGGCGGCAGCACGCCTTACAGCGCTGGGGCGGTGACCCTCGCCACCAGCGTCACGGCGGTGAATGACGCGCCTGTGCCCAGCGGCAATGGCACCCTGGCTGCCGTTGCGGAGGACACAGCCAGCCCCTCCGGTGCCACGGTGGCGGCGTTGGTCGGGGGCTCCTTCTCCGACGCCAAGGACGCGGTGAGCGGAGGCAGCAGCGCCGACGCGCTGGCCGGCATCGCCGTGGTCGGCAACGCGGCGATGGCGGCGCAGGGCGTGTGGCAGTATTCCAGCAATGGCGGCACCAGCTGGACGGCGGTGTCCACCACGCTCTCGACCAGCACGGCGTTGCTGCTGGACAGCGCGGCCCTTCTGCGCTTCGTGCCGGCGGCCAACTGGAACGGCACGCCGGGCAGCCTGACCGTTCGCCTGGTCGAAGACGGCGCGACGGTCACCTTCGGCAGCACAGTGGACCTGTCGGCGGCGGGCAGCACCGGTGGGACCACGGCGATCAGCGCGGTGAACCTGGCGGTCGGGACCACGGTCAGCCCGGTCAACGATGCGCCGGTGGCTGCGGGCTCGGCGACGCTGGCCGGTGTGGGAGAGGATTCCTGGCCCAGCGGCGCTTCCGTGCAGGCGCTGTTCGCGGCCAACTTCTCCGATCCGGTGGACGCGGTGAGCGGAGGCAGCAGCGCCAACGCGCTGGGCGGCGTGGCGGTGGTCGGCAACGCGGCGACGGCGGCGCAGGGCGTGTGGCAGTACTCCAGCAACGGTGGGGCTAGCTGGACCAGCATCGCCACAACGGTGACAACCGGTTCCGCGTTGCTGCTCAGCGCGTCCACGCTGCTGCGCTTCCTGCCGGCGGCGGACTGGAACGGCACGCCGGGTGGCCTGAGCGTGCATCTTGCCGACGGCAGCACGACCGTGGTCACCGGCGCCACGGCGGACCTGTCCACGGTCGGCAGCACCGGCGGGGCCACGCCCTACAGCACCGGGTCGGTGACGCTTGCGACCAGCGTGAGTCCGGTGAACGACGCGCCGGTGGCCTCGGGTTCGGCGACGCTGACCAGCGTCAGCGAGGACGCCACGCCCGCCGGTGCCACCGTGGCCTCCCTATTCGCGGCGAACTTCTCCGACGCGGCGGATGCGGTGACGAACGGCAGCAGCGCCAACACGCTGGCCGGCATCGCCGTGGTCGGCAACGCGGCGCGGATGACGTCGGGGCAGGGGGGTTGGCAGTATTCCATCACCAGCGGCGTGTGGGTCGACATTCCCGAGACCGTCTCCGACAGCACCGCGCTGGTGCTGGACAGCACGGCCAAGCTGCGCTTCCTCCCCCTGGCGAACTGGAACGGCACGCCGGGCAGTCTGACGGTGAAGCTGATCGACAGCTCCGGCACGGTCACCGCCGGCACGACCACGAACGTCAGCTTCGGGACCGGCGGCACGTCGGCGGTCAGCGCGGGCACGGTCACGCTCGCCACCAGCGTCACGGCCGTGAACGACGCGCCGGTGGCCTCGGGCAACGCCACGCTGGCCTCGGTCGCCGAGAACACGACGAACCCCACGGGAGCCACCGTGGCGTCCCTCGTCGCGACCAGCTTCTTCGACGGCAAGGACACGGTCACCAGCGGCAGCAGCGCCAACACGCTGGCCGGCATCGCCGTGGTCGGCAACGGCGCCGCCACCGCGCAGGGCGCTTGGCAGTATTCCATCGACGGCGGTTCCACATGGACCACCATCGCCGCCACGATTTCCGACGCCTCGGCGCTGCAGTTGGACACGGCCGCCAGGCTGCGCTTCGTGCCGGCCAACGGGTGGAACGGCACGCCGGGCAGCCTGATGGTGCGGCTGATCGACGGCAGCGCCACCTTCACCGACGGCACCACCGCGAATCTCTCCACCGCGGGCAGCGGCGGCGGGACGGCCGCGATCAGCGGCGAGGCGGTGATGATCGGCACCTCCGTCACCACTTCGGGCAGCGCGTCCACCGTGGCCCTGTCCACGCCGGCGACGCTGGCCAGCGCGAACGAGGACTCCACGCCCAGCGGAGCCACGGTGTCGTCGCTGTTCTCCGCCGGAGCCTACGGCATCGGCACGCTGAAGGGCGTTGCGGTGGTCGGGAACGGAGCCTCGGCCCTCACCCAGGGCGCATGGCAGTATTCCACGGACGGAACCACCTGGATCACCATCGACCAGACGGTTTCCAACGGCTCCGCCCTGCTGCTGAACGCCTCGGCCAAGCTGCGCTTCCTGCCCGACGCGGATTGGAACGGCACGCCGGGCAGCCTGATGGTGCGCCTGATCGACGAGAACCACGCGACGGTGACCTCGGGAACCACCGCGGACCTGTCGGGGGCCGGAGCCACCGGTGGCTCGACGGGTTTCAGCGCTCAAGCGATCGTGCTGGGCACCAGCATCACGGCGGTGAACGACGCGCCGCTCGCGGCCGGGGCGGTGACGCTGGCCGCGGTGAACGAGGACTCCGCGCCGGCGGGGGCGACCGTGGGATCGCTGTTCACCACCAACAAATATGTGGCGGCGAACTTCTACGACTCCACCGACAACGTGATCGGCGGCAGCAGCGCCAACACGCTGGCCGGCATGGCGGTGGTCGGCAACGCGGCGACATCGGCGCAGGGCGTGTGGCAGTACTCCACCGACAGCGGCGCGCACTGGACCGACATCTCCGCGACGGTGACGACCGGCTCCGCCCTGCTGCTGAGCAGCGCGACGCTGTTGCGCTTCCTGCCCGCCGCCAATTGGAACGGCACGCCGGGCGGGCTGACCGCGCGCCTCGTCGACAGCAGCATGACCGTGACGTCCGGCACAACGGTCGACCTGTCCGGCGCGGGCGCCAGCGGGGGCTCGACAGCCTACAGCACGGGCAACGTGACGGTCGGAACGTCGGTCGCCGGAGTGAACGACGCGCCGGTGGCGTCCGGCTCCGCGACCCTGGCGGCGGTGACCGAGGATGCGTCGCCGTCCGGCAACTGGGTGTGGTCGCTGTTTTCGGGCAACTTCTCCGACCCGGTGGACACGGTGGCGGGCGGCAGCCCCGCCCATTCGCTGGCCGGGGTGGCGGTGGTCGGCAACGCGGCGACGACGGCGCAGGGCGTCTGGCAGTACTCGCTCGACAGCGGCTACAGCTGGACGAGCATCGGCAGCGGCGACCTGACCGGCTCCGCCGTCACGCTGGGCATATGGTCCAAGCTGCGCTTCCTGCCCGCCGCGAACTGGAACGGCACGCCGGGCGACCTGACGGTGCGGCTGATCGACAACAGCACCGGCGTGTCGGCCGGGTCCACCATGGACCTGTCGGGCGTGGGGGCCACCGGCGGGACAACGGCGATCAGCGCCCAGGGCGTGGCGCTCTCCACCTCGGTCATCGCGGTGAACGACGCCCCCGCGATCGCGGTCAACAACGCCGAAGCCGTGGCGCGCGGCGGCAGCGTGGTGGTGTCGAACAACAACCTGCACGTCACCGATCCGGACAACACCGCGTCCCAGCTGACCTTCACCGTCGAGCGGCTGCCCACGCACGGCACGCTGAAGCTGAACGGCACCGCGCTGGGGGGCAACGACACCTTCACGCAGGACGACATCGACAAGAACAAGATCACCTACCAGAACGACAACAGCACCAGCAGCACGGATTCCTTCACCTTTTCCGTGCGGGACGGCGTCGGCGGCGTTCTCTCCACGCAGCAGTTCAATTTCACTGTCGGCAATTCGCCCGGTGCTGCGCCGACGAACATCGTGCTGTCGCCGAACGTCACGCTGAGCAGCGGCGGCTACACGGTCGCCGGGGGGCACGCGCTGGTTGGCGGGCTGGGCGGTGCCGCAGGCTATGGCGAGACCACGCTTCCCCACGCCGACGACACCTATTGGCAGGTCGACGTGTCCTCCGTCTTCGCCAACGGCTTCAGGCTGGGCGGCACGACCTACAGCGCCGCGACGCAGTTTTATGTCGGGAGCAACGGCTACGTCACCTTCGGGACGGGGCGCAGTGATTTCAACTCGTCGGGCATCGCGTCGGTCACGACGCCGATGATCGCCGTGCATTACACCGACATCGACACCTACAATGGCGGAAACATCTACGTCGACGCGGACAGCGCCACCCACACCGTGACCGTGACCTACAAGGACGTCCACGCCTTCAACAGCGGAGTCACGTCGGCGAATTCCTACCAGATCCTGTTGCACGATCTGGGCAGCGGCGATTTCGCCATCGAATACCGGTACGACACCCTTAACTGGGGAGGGTCGAGCGGCTACGGCACGGCCGGCTGGACCGCCGGGAACGTGACGCCGAAAATCTACGGTGAAGTTCAGGGGTCCGGCACGGCCAGCTTCGTCAACAACACGGGCTACAGCAACATCGGCCAACCCGGCGTCTATGTCTGGGAGGTGCGGGACGGCGGCGTCGGCGACACCGTCACCGTGCAGGAGAGCACGGCCGTGGGAACGGTCATCGCCAACCTGTCGGCCACCGACGCCACGGCGGGCGACACGCACAGCTTCTCCATCGTCAACTCCGACGGCCGGTTCGAGGTCTACAAGAACGGCAGCGCGTGGGAACTGCGCACCGCCGCCGCGCTGGATTACGAAACAGCGCCCGGTCATGCCTATTCCGTCACCATCCGGGCGACGGACAGCACCAACCTCTATTACGACAAGACCTTCTCGATCGGGGTCGCCGACGCCAACGACGCGCCGGTGATGGACGGCACGAAGACCGGGGTCCTGACCGCCGTCGCCATGTCCGACGCCAACCCAACGGGCACCACCATCACGGCCCTGGTCCCGGCCAGCAGCGTGACCGACCAGGACGGGGCGAAGAACGCGTCGGTGGCGATCACGTCGGTCGACGACGCGCACGGCACATGGCAGTACAAGCTGGCCGGCAGCGGAAGCTGGACCGGCATCAACGGCGGCACCCTCGGCGCGTCCAACGCGCTGCTGCTGCACGACGCGGATGAGCTGCGCTTCCTGCCGAGCGCGGGGTGGAGCGGCACGGCCAATGTCACCTATCGCGCCTGGGACGAGTCCACCGGCACGCACGGGACCTACGCCAGCACGACCGGCAACGGCGGCACCACGGCCTTCAGCACCGGCACGCAAACGGCGACCGTCACCGTCAACCCGGTCCCATCCGGCTTCCCGGTGCAGGAGAGCTTTGCGTCCACACCCGCCGGCTGGTCGTTCCACGGGGTGAGCACCGTGACCGGCGGTGACCTCCGGCTGACCGACGCGGTCAATGCACAGGTGGGCGACGCCCTCTACAACAGCGCCATCGACCTGAAATACGGCCTGCACGTGTCGTTCGATTACTACTCCGGCAGTGGAACCGGCGCGGACGGCCTCACCTTCTACATGATCGACGGATCGGTGACGAACCCGACCCAGGGCGCCTCCGGAGCCGCGCTCGGGTATGGCTACGGCGGCAGCACGCCGGGCGTCTACAAGGCCTACATGGGCATCGCCTTCGACGAGTTCGGGAACTTCCTGTCCAAGGATCTCTGGAACGGGGACGGGCTTGGGACCGGCTGGGGCGTCTATCACGACTACGTGTCGATCCGCGGATCGGCCACCCAGACCAACAGCAACGCCAGCGCCGGCGAGTACAAGTACATCAACGGCAGCGCGGTGGACGTCAGCGCCTTTGGCGGTGTCGACGGCGGCTGGCGCAAGGTCGATCTGACCGTGGACGGCAACGAACACGTCACCCTGTCGATGAGCTGGGACGGCGGCGCGACCTGGCACACGCTGCTCAACGATTTCGACTTCGGAGCGCAGAACGTCGGCTACACCATGCCCTCGACGGTGAAGCTCGGCTTCGCCGCCTCCACCGGCGGGGCGAACGACAAGCACGAGATCGACAACCTCGTCGTATCAATTCCCGGCAGTTCCGGACTTCCCATCGGATCGGGCAACCATGCCCTGAGCTTCGACGGAACCTCCTCGCAAGTGACGGTCCCATCCACCGCGGGCCTGTCGCCCACCGGCGCGCTGTCGCTGGAGGCGTGGGTGCAGGTTGCGGGGGCCGGCGCCGACAAGACCATCATCGGCAAGATGAGCGGCACGTCCGACCCCATCGGCTATCGCCTCGCGCTCGACGGCACCGGCACCCACGCCCGGTTCGAGGTCGGCGACGGCGTGGGCGGCGCGGTCGGCGTCGACGGCGCGACCTCCATCGCCGACGGCGGCTGGCACCATGTGGCCGGCGTCTATGACGGCACCAAACTGACGCTTTATGTGGATGGAAACGCCGACGGCAGCACCGCCATGGGCACGAACGGCCTGGGCGCTTCCGCGGCCAACCTGACCATCGGCGGTGATGCCGCCAACCGCTTCTTCACCGGCGGCATCGACGAGGCGCAGGTGTGGTCCACCGCCCGCAGCGCCGCGGAGATCGCCGCGGACCGCACGCACCGGCTGCTGGGCGGCGAGAAGGGGCTGGCCGGCTATTGGAAGTTCGACGAGACGTCGGGCGGCACGGCCCAGGCCTCCAACCCCGGCGCTCCGTCCGGGGCGATCAGCAACGCGACCAACCTCGACCAGGACTCGGTCGCGGTGACCAGCGGTTCGGCGTTCAAGGGGATGGTGCTGGGCTATGACCCGGAGGGAAGCGCGCTGTCCTACAGCAACGGCAGCGCGCCGTCGCATGGCACGCTCGCCGTCACCAGCGCGGAAAATGCGGCCACGCACAGCTATTCGGAGTACGCGTACACCTACACCCCGAACAGCAACTACCACGGGCAGGACAGCTTCACCGTCCATGTGAACGACGGGACCAACACGGTCACCCACACCGTGAACGTCACCGTCGTGTGAGCCCCACGCTCAGGGAATTCTTATCCGCATGATGGATGCGTTTTGCGGCCTTTCGGGCCGCAAAACGCATCGTATTCTCAGACCGTTTCGGCGATACCCTGGCGGGTCGGCTCGACGGGAGGGAGGTCCAGTTCCTTCCGCGGGCGGGCGCCCGGCCGGTCCTTGCCGGACTTCTCTTCAATGAAAATCGGCGCGGTCGCGATGCCGAAGGCGCCGAGCAGGGCCAGCATCGGGTTCACGATCGGGTCGATGAGCATCATCATGACCAGCGACGCGTCCGCCGGCAGGCCGATCGGGTTCAGAACGCCGCTGAGAAGCGCCAGCGGGCCGCTGAAGCTCTCGTTGTCCAGCGCCGGCGACGCAAGCAGGCAGCCGAAGAAGAGGATGACGATGTCGGAGATGGTCAGCGGGTGGCCGTAAAGCTCAGTGACGAACAAGGCCATCACGATCATGAAGACGATGTTGCCGATCTTGTAGAGGCTGGTGGAGAGCGGAACGAGAAGCTGCGCGCTCTCCATCGACACGCCGAGCTCCTGGACGCCGCGGATGATGGACGGCATGGCCGCCAGTTCCGAGTGGGAGGACGCCGCGATGATCATGCCGTCCCGCGTCGCCCGGAACAGGCGGCCCGGCGAGACCCGCCCGCGGATGCAGGCCGCAATGGTCAGGAGCGCCATCACCGCGGCGGTCGAGAGGGCGAAGGCCAGGATCAGCTTTCCGGCGCTGGCCAGCGAAGCCCAACTCAGGGTCGCGGCGTTGCTGGCCATGATCGCGAACATCCCGAAGGGCAGACCCTTCAGGACCCACTCCATGATCGAGATCAGCGCGCCGTTGATGACGTCGACGAGCCGCAGCGCGTCCTCGCCCTGCCGTTCCTCCAGCAGCCCGAGCGCCAGCCCGAGGAGGATCGAGAAGGTCATGATGGCGAGGATGTGGCCCTTGGACGCGGATTCCACGATGTTGGCGGGGATCATCGAGGAGAAGAAGGCCCAAAGCCCGCCTGGCGCGTGCGGCGCCGCCTCCGTGTCCGTCATGGCCTGCGCGATGGCGCCCCGGTCCGCGCCGTCCAGGCCGGAGCCGGGGGCGACGATCACCGTGATGACGAAGGTCACGACCCCGGCCACCGCCAGGGCCAGCGCGAAAAAGCCGGCCGACCGCAGCATGACGCGGGCGCCGTCGCCGTTGATGACGGTCTTGCCGACGCTGCTGATCAGGGCCGTCGCCATGATCGGGATCACCGTCATCTGCATCAGCGTCAGAAACAGCTCGGCCAGCGGCTTCAGCTCGTTTCCGGCGGCCGGGACGATCAGGCCGAGCGCGATGCCGGCGGCGATGGCGCCGAGAAGGCCCCAAGTGCCGGTAACGACTTCGAAAAGCTTACTCATGTCCGCTGTTTCCCTTGCCCGGTTTCCGGCCCTGGTCGAGGAAGCGCCCGGTCAGCGCCGCGAGGCTCCCGTTGTCCGCCGCTGCCGCCAGATACTGGTTCAGCCATTCCTGGAGCATCGCGTCTTCGGGATGGACGCCGATGGCGATGGGGTCAGTGCCGCCGGGAATGAAGAAGGTCTGGACATAGAGGCCCCATTCCGGAAAGGGCCGGTCCTTCTGCCAGGGCTGCTTGCGATTGTAGGAGTCCGAACAGGTCTCGTCGCACAGGAAGGCCTGAATGGTGCCGGCCTGCAGGTCGGGCGCCGCCTCGCGGTGCCGGGCGTAGGTGCGCAGCGTGGCGTTCGGGAACAGTTCGTGGGCGAACTGGGCATAGGCGCTGCCCTGGTTCGCGCCGATGACGATCTCCGGACGGTCGAGCTTCCCGACGTCGGCCGCCGTTTCGACGTCGCCGACGGTCTTGATCCGGTTGATCATGACCGCCTTGCGCAGCCGCACGTAGGGCCGCGTGAACCGGATCGCCTTGGCGCGCTGCAAGGTGACGCTGAGGGCGGAGATGATCAGGTCCGCCTTGCGCTCCGCCAGCATGGCGGGCAGTTCGTTGAAATTCGCGGTCGTGCGGATGAACTCGACCTTCACGCCCAGCTTGCTGGCGATGTCCTCCGCCAGCTTGACGTCGATGCCGTCCAGGCTGCCGTCGTCCTTGGTGAAGATGAAGGGCGGCAGGTCGTGCTGGTAGGCGGCCACGCGCAACGTCCCACGGGTGACGATGCTCTGGATGTCCGGAGCCATGTCCGTTGCGGCAAACCCGGTTGCCGGCGTGCCGAAGGCCACGCAGAGGAACCCGAGCAGCGCCAGGAAAGCGGCCAGGACAACGGCCTGGAAGTCGGAATGCATGCGCCGCGCTCGCGCCGAGCGACGGGGTGCGAGGGTGGGGGTTTCAGGAGATGCGGTTCGGGAATAATCGGGATGGTTGCCGACCAGTCCGGCGCTAAAACGGAACGCTGTCATACGCAAGGCCATGATGGTTCTACCAAGCGAAGGTATGTGATGTCATCGAGGATGCCTCTTTCGGCCCGTCAGAATATTTGACATGACGTCAGTGACCTCACGGTTGATGGTCGGCGTGGAAAAGGTTTTAAAGAAACGCAAAGGCAACATGCTTTGGTGTGATCTTTGCTTTGATAAACCTGTAGTTGCCTGGACGCTATGTCTCAGCATTCTGGAACGAGGATGCTTTTATGGATTTATCCATCCGGCACGAATCCGTCATCGGTGGGATGGAGTTGACTTTCCCGCGAATGTTGTGGTCTGTCATTTGTGAACACACATCCAAGTGGCTTTGATCGGTGGACGCCAAGTCACCGATCAGAAGAACAGCGTTCCCAGTTCACTCTACGAAAGTTTATTCCGACTTTATCACGAAAGCGTTAAGAAGCCGCTGCGGTCTGCATCAAGAGCGATCGGTTGTTGGATAAAGCGCTGCCGTGCAGAAATTGAAAATGTGCTCTGGCTGGTAGGGCTTTTGCGGATTTTACGGAATGGGCGATCCCATTCTTGAGAATTTGTTCATGGCGGAGGCGCTACGGCTGGCGCGGGCCGGCCTGCCCTGTGGAGGGGTGTGGCGATCGGTGATAAAGGTGTCGGTGGTCGCCATCGTGAGGATCACCCGTGAAGATCGCGCAAAAGCTCGGCATCGGCTTCGGTGTCATGTGCCTCCTCGTGCTTCTGCCTCTGTTGTACGAAGCGCACCGCATCGATGGCGTCCTGGGCGTCGTCGACGAGGTGTCGCGCCATGACACCGATGCGACGGACCTGCTGAAGGAAATCGCCGTGCTGCAGGCGGATTTGCGCGGACAGCGGGAACGCGCCCTGGCCGAATCGGCAATGGCCCGGGACGAGGCGCGTCCGCCGAATCTCACCCCGTTGCAGCAGCGTTACCGGGCCGACGCGGACAAGGTCCGTGTGTTCGTCGAGCAACTCCGGTCCCTGGCGGCGAACAGCGCGGCGGAGCCCATCTCGCCCGAGCGGGAGCGGCTGTGGAAGGGACTGATCGAGCGGGCCGACGCCCTGGGCGAGGCGTTCCAGCGCATCCGGACGGAGGCCACGACGCTGTTCGACCTGCTCCAGCAGGGGCGTGACCGGGACGCGCGCGCGCTCCAGCCACAGATCGACGCGCTTCGCGAGACCATCGACGCGAACATCCGCAGCGGCGGCTACAGCACCCGCGCCTTGACCCAGGCCGGTCAGGAACGCGTCCGGGAACTGTATCAGGAGTTGCTCCGCTCCGTGCTCCTTGCCGGCGGCATCGCGATCGCCGCCGCGATCCTCATCGCCCTCCTGACCAGCCGCACCATCACCACCCGTCTCGCCACGGCGGTCGCGCTCGCCGGGCGGGTGCGGGACGGCGACCTGACACAGGACGTCGCGACCACCGGTTCCGACGAACTGGCGACGTTGGGCACGCACCTCAACGCCATGACGGCCAAGCTGCGCATGGTGGCGTCCTCCACCCGCATCACGGCCGAGAGCGTGCACGCGGCCACGGCGCAGATCCGCGCCTCCACGCAGCAGCAGGCGGCCAGCGTCGCCCAGCAGCTCGCCGCGGTGGAGCAGACCACCGCGACGCTGAGCGAGATCACCGAGTCGGGCGCCCAGATCAACCGGCGCGCCCAGGACGTGGCGCACAGCGCCCAGGCGGCGGCGGCCAGCGGCGAGACCGGGCTGAAGGCGGTGGAGGACACCAATCAGGCGATGGACGCCATCCGCGAGCAGGCCGAAGCGGTGGCCGAGAACATCGTCGTCCTGTCGGAGCGGACCCAGGCGATCGGCGAGATCATCCTGACCGTGAACGACATCGCCGAACGTTCGCACCTGCTGGCGCTCAACGCCGCCATCGAGGCCGCCGCCGCCGGTGAGCACGGCCGGACCTTCGCCGTGGTGGCCAGTGAGATCAAGAGCCTCGCCGATCAGGCCAAGGAGGCCACCGCCCAGGTCCGTTCCAACCTCAGCGAGATCCAGCACGGCATCAACTCCTCGGTCATGCTGACCGAGGAGGCGGTCAAGCGCGTCGGCGCCGGCAAGCGCCAGACCGACGCCACCCAGGCGACCATCCGCGACCTCGCCGAAAGCATCCAGGAGAGCGTGCTGGCCTTCCAGCAGATCGTCGCCGGCACCAACCAGCAGCAGATCGGCCTGGAGCAGGTGACCCAGGCCCTCCGCAACATCCGCGAAGCCGGCAGCCAGACCGCCGCCGGAACCCGCCAGTTGGAAGGCGCCGCCGCCAACCTGAACGAGCTTGGCCAGGGGTTGGTCGACACGGTTCAGTATTACCGGGTGTGATACGGCTGGAAAATGATCGCTTCCATCATTTTTCAACCGTGAAACCCGGCAGATCCCTTGGGCCGGCAGGACATTGCCGGTGGCAATGTCCGAGAGGCCAATGCGTTAGCATTGATCGAAAGGGTCATGCCGGCGGCGCCTTCAGGTGCCGACGGTATGACGCCGCGCCGACCGGGTTAGAGCGTGTCGTCAGTTGAGCCAGATGACAGCCGAGACGAGGTAAACGGCGGCCAGAAAGGTGCTGGCAAGCTTGTCGTAGCGTGTGGCAATGGCCCG